>JANJTH010000815.1 GCA_024711205.1 Planctomycetota bacterium
GCGGCCCGGGCGCGCCGGCGCGCCGGCGCCTCACGCGCCGTCGGCGCGCGCGAGCGCCTCCTCGACCCACGCGGGGACGACGTGATCGAGCCAGCGCGCGTCGCCGCCGCCGCGCCGCGCGAGGAGGCCGGCCAGGCCGCGCCGGCCGCGCGCGGACGCGCCCCAGCCCACGAACCCGACGTGCCCGCCCCGGGCGAACGCGACCCGCTCGACGCACGGGGGCGGCGCGAGCCGCTCGATCGGGCCGGGGTCGATCACGGGGTCGTCCTCGGCGTAGAGGAGCTTCGTCGGGACGGCGATCCGCGCGATCAGCGGGGCCGAGCTCGCGCGCGCGTAGTAGTCGTCGACGCCCTGGTAGCCGACGGCGGGGGCCGTGACCTGGTCGTCGAACGCGCGCAGGCTCCAGCTCGCAGGCGGCTCCACGCGCGGCAGGTCCGCGAAGGCCGCCTGCCGCCGGCGGTGCTCCGCCCGCAGCGCGCGCACGAAGTAGAGCGCGAACGGCCGGCCGACGGCGGTGCCGTCCATGCGGGCGACGCAGGCCGCGAGGTCGACGGCGGGGCACACCGCGGTCACGTGCGCGAGGAGCCGGGGCCCGTCGGGGCCGAGCTCGCCCGCGAGCTTGAGCGCGATGTTCCCGCCGAGCGAGACGCCGACGAGCGCGGTCGGCGAGCCGGCGCCGGCCGCCGCCCCGGCGGACGCCCCGCCCCGGCGCGCGCCCCCCGCGCCGCGCAGGTGCTCGAGCGCCGAGAGCACGTCGCCGCTCGCGCCGGCGTGGTAGGGGCGCTTCGCGAGCCGCTCCCCGCTGCCCTGCCCGCGCAGGTTCACGCGCGCGACGCGCGCCCCGCGCGCGAACAGCCGCCGCGCCCAGCGCACGAGGTGCGGCGAGCGGTGGCTGCCCGTGAGCCCGTGGACGAGCACGACGGTCGGGTCGGGCGGCGCCCACCCGGGCGGCGTCGAGACCTCGAGCGCGAGCCGGTCGCCGTCGTCGAGCCGCACGAACACGGTCTCCGACGGCGGCTCGGGCCCGGCCGGGGTCAGGTTCCCCACGAGCGTCTGGACCGCGGGGTGCCCGAGGAGCGGGAGCGGGCGGAACTGCGTCACCGGGGGCACCTCACGGGCCAGGGGAGCATAGCGCCGCACATGCGGCGGCGGCCCGCTGGCCGCGCCGGCGCGGCCGGCGGGCCGCCACCGTCAGCCCCCGATCGAGAGCGTGAGCAGGGGCCCGCCCGACGGCGTCGCCCCCGCTTGAAGCGCGAAGAGCTGGCTCAGGAAGCTGAAGGTCGACTTCGTGGCCAGGTCGGTGTCGGCGACGTGGAACGCGTGCCCGCGGTAGCGGACCGTCACGGCCGCCCCGTCCTCCGGCGCAGCCGTCGAGACCCGGAACAGGCCGTCGAGCAGGTCGCCCCAGGCGAACGCGCCGCCCCCGGCCCCGGCCGTGCGCGTGACGAGGCCGCGCGCCGCGTGCTCCTCGGGGACGTCGACGCCGTGCGAGAGGTAGAACATGCAGCCGAGGAGCGAGCGCGTCTCGACGCCCACGCGCTCGCCCGCGCCGCGCGCGATCTGCTGCACGAGCTGGAGCCGCCGGGCGCCCGCGGGCGCGCCGAGCGCGGCGCACAGCGCGTCGGCGTCCGCGTCGCCCTCGGGCGCGTCGATCAGGAGCGCGAGGTGCCGCCGGCCGTCCGCCTCGACGAGGCCGAGGTCGATCGCGCGCCGGAGCTGGAGCTTGCGGAGCAGGCGCGTCGCCGCGAGGAAGCCCTCGAACTCGGGGGCCTCCTGCGGCGTGGGCCCGCTCGCCGACGGCGCGTTCGCGAGCGGGCCGAGGCGCTGGACGCAGACGCGGAAGATCCGCTCGGCGCTCCAGCCGCTGTGGTAGAGGAGCAGGAGGTGCTCGAGCGAGATCGGCGCGAGCATCTGCGAGACGAACTTGTCGCCCTGGAGCGGCACGTAGCTGATCGTCGGCCGCTCGAGCCAGCCCAGGCGCAGGTTCGGGCTCAGGACCTGGTTCGCCGCGAGGCGCTGCTCGGGGATCGTCGCCGACGCGCCCGCGCCCGCGTCGAGCTGGTAGGTCGCCGTGATGTTCGTGACCTCGAGGAACAGGGGCGCGTCGCGGTAGCGGAGGCGCACGAGGTTGAGCAGGAGCTGCTCGCTCGCCGTCTGCTGGAGCGCGGCGTTGTAGTCCTGCCGCCCGTCGCGGAGCGCGGCCGGGCCGGCGAGGTTGCAGCCGGCGCCGGGCAGCGCGAGGGCGAGCGCGAGCGCGAGGGCGAGGGCGGGCGGGCGACCCGCGGGGCGCATGGGCATGGCTCCTCCTGCGGCGCGCGCGGGGCGCGCCACGAGCGGCGGGGCGGGGGGCGCGACGACGACCGCCGCGTGGCCCCGGCCTCGCGCGCGGTCATGCTACGGAGATCGCGGGCGCGGACAACCCGCGGCGGCCGCGCCGCGCCGTCTGCGGCCGCGAGAGGAGGGCGTCATGCGCGCGATCGTGTGCGAGGGGCCGCCGGGCCCCGAGGCCCCGCTCCGCTGGGCCGAGGTGCCGGACCCGAGCCCGGGCCCGGGCGAGGTCGTGCTCGACGTGCGCGCGACGTCGGTGAACCGCGCCGACCTCCTCCAGCGCGCGGGCCGCTACCCGCCGCCCCCCGGCGCGAGCCCGCTGCTCGGGCTCGAGGCGGCGGGGACCGTCCGCGAGGTCGGCCCCGGCGTCACGGGCTGGCGCGCGGGCGACCCGGCCATGGCGCTGCTCGCGGGCGGCGGCTACGCGGAGCGCGCCGTCGCGCCCGCGGCGCTCCTCCTGCCGGTGCCGGCGGCGGTCGGCCTCCCGGCGGCGGGCGCGGTCATGGAGGTCTGGACGACGGCGCACCTGAACCTCGTGACGCTCGGGCGCCTGGCCCCGGGCGAGCGCGTGCTCGTGCACGGCGGCTCGGGCGGGGTGGGCACGGCCGCGCTCCAGCTCGCCCGCGCCCGCGGCGCCGAGGTGTGGACGACGGCCGGCGGGCCCGCGCGCGCGGCGCGCTGCCTCGCGCTCGGCGCGCACCGCGCGCTCGACCACCGGGACGAGGACTTCGTGGCCGCGCTCCGCGCGGCCGGCGGCGCCGACCTGATCCTCGACTGCCTGGGCGGCGGCGCGCTCGCGCGCAACCTCGACGCGCTCGCGCCCGACGGGCGGCTCGTCGTGATCGGGCTCCAGCAGGGCGCGAAGGCCGAGCTGCCGCTCGGCGCGCTGCTCGCCCGGCGCCTGACGATCGTGGGGAGCACGCTGCGCGCGCTGCCGGCCGCGCGCAAGGCGGCGGCCGTCGCGGGCGTGCGGGCGGAGGTGTGGCCGGGGCTCGACGCGGGCGACCTGCGGGTCGTCGTCGATCGCGTCGTGCCGCTGCCGCGGGCCGCGGAGGCCCACGCGGCGCTCGCGGCCGGCGAGGTGTTCGGGAAGGTCGTGCTCGAGGTGCCGGAGGGGGCGGGGTAGCGGGAGGGCGGAGGAGGGGAGGGGAGGAGAAGAGGGAAGTAGGGAGGGCAAGGGCAAGGGCAAGGCGGGAGAGGTCCCTGCACGACCGCGGGAACGGGAACGGGAACGGGAACGGGAACGGGAAGAAGGGAGGGCAAGGGCAAGGGCAAGGGAAGAGGGGAGGGAGGGCATTGCGGGGGCAGGGGGGCTGGCGGAGGATGCCCCTGCGTGGACGATCCGCTGCTGGGCACGGCCCTCGACGGGTGGCGCTTGCTCCGGCGCGTCGGGCAAGGGGCCATGGGCTCCGTCTACGAGGCCCGCAAGGGCGCCGAGCGCGCGGCCGTCAAGGTGATCCGCCCCGACGCGACGGACGCGGAGAACCAGCGCCGGTTCCGCCGCGAGGCCAAGCTCCTCGCGCAGGTGGACCACCCGCACGTCGTGCGCTGCCTCGGGACGGGCCAGGGCGACGGGTTCGACTTCCTCGTCCTCGAGTACCTCGAAGGCGGCTCGCTCCAGGACCTCCTCGACGACGAGGACCACCTGCCGCCCCCGCAGGCCGTGTTCGTCGCGCGCGCGGTGCTCGAGGGGCTCGCGGCCATGCACGCGCTCGGGATCGTGCACCGCGACGTGAAGCCGGCGAACGTCATGCTCGGGCGCGACGGCACGCCCAAGCTCGCGGACTTCGGGCTCGCGCGGGCCGGCGACGCGTCGACCCAGCTCACGGCGACGGGCACGATCCTGGGGACGCCCTACTACATGGCGCCCGAGCTGATCCGCGGCGCCGAGGTCGGCCCGAGCATCGACATCTACGCGGTCGGGGCCATGCTCTGGACCATGCTCGTGGGCGCCCCGCCCTACCCCGCGAGCAACCCGCTCCACGTCCTCCAGGCGCACCTCAAGGAGCCGGTGCCGGACCTCGGCGAGGCGCTCCCGGGCGCGCCGCCCGCGCTCGCGCTCGCCGTCGACCGGCTCCTCGCGAAGCACCCCGACGATCGCCCGCGGACGGCGAGCGACGCGGTGGCCCTGCTCGACGGGCTCCCGCGCGCGCCGCTCGCCGCCCGCGGAGGGGAGCGGTCGGAGCCCGTGACCGCCGAGCTCGTCGAGGCGGGCCCCGCGCCGGCGC
>JANJTH010000955.1 GCA_024711205.1 Planctomycetota bacterium
CGCGGGGGGGGGCGGGCCCGCCCGGGCTGCCGCCGCGAGCCGTCCCACCCCTCCATTGGGGGGGCGCGGGCGGCGGCGCCGGGCCCCCATCCCCCCGCGAATTCAGCATCAGCCGCCGTGCCGGAACTCGACCACGTCGCCGTCCTGCATCGCGTAGTCCTTGCCCTCGAGCCGGAGGCGCTTCGCGTCGCGCGCGCCCTTCCAGCCGCCGTGCGCGAGGTAGTCGGCCCACGACACGACCTCGGCGCGGATGAACCCGCGCGCGATGTCGCTGTGGATCGCCTTCGCCGCCTCGACGGCCGAGGCCCCGCGGCGGATCGTCCAGGCCCGGACCTCCTTGGGCCCGGCCGTGAGGAAGCTCTGGAGCCCGAGCAGCCCGTAGCCGAGCCGCAGGATCCGCCCGCGGATCGGCTCGTCGAGCCCGAAGTCGGCCAGGAACGAGGTCCGGTCGGCCTCGTCGAGCTGCGCGACCTCGGCCTCGAGGCGCGCCTTGATCGGGATCGTGACCTCGTCGGTCGGCCCGAACGTCGCGTCGTCGGCCGGGGGCGGCGGGAGGCCCAGGTCGGCCGGGTCGTCGTCGTCGCCCAGGTTCACGAGCGTGAGCAGCGGCTTGAGCGTGAGGAACCCGAAGATCGCCAGCTTCGGCTGCTCCTCGGGCGCGACGCTCTTCTTGAGCGGCACGCCGTCCTCGAGCGCCGGCTTGATCCGGCGCAGGAGCGCGAGCTCCTCGAGCTCCTCCTTCTGCGTCTTCGTGGGCTTCTGCGAGGACTTCTCGAGCTTCTCGATCCGCCGCTCGATCATGGCGAGGTCTTGGATCACGAAGTCGGCGTCCAGGTCGGCCAGGTCCTGCCGCCACGACGTGCGCGGGTCGGTCCGGTCCTTCGGGTGCGGCACGTTGTCGCTCTTGAACGCGCGCACGACCCGGATCAGGCCCTCGTGCTGGCGCACGTCGCCGAAGTACTTGTCGCCCCCGTAGGCCGGCATGTCGAGGAACTCGACCCGGGCGGGCGAGATCTTCTTGGCCTGGTAGTCCTGCGTGAGCCGGTCGAGCCGCGGGTCGGGCACGGCCACGTCGCGCCGGTGCTCCTGCCCGCCGCCCGAGAAGTCGGAGAGGGGCTCGGTCGCCCCGGTCAGGGCGTTGAACACGGTGGTCTTGCCCGAGAAGGCGGGCCCCACGATCGCGAGCTTCACGGCTCGGCTCCTTCCTGCGCGGCGCGGGCCGCCGCTGCCGGCGCCGCGTCGCCGCCGGCGGCGGCGACGTCGGGCGCGGGTCCTGGTCCTCGGGCGCCCGGGGCCGCGGCGGCCGCGGGCGCGTCGTCCTGGTCGTCGTCGCCGCCGGGGACGGCGTCGTCCTCGGCCGGGTCGTGGAGCGCCCCCGCGGCGACCGTCCCGGGCGGGGCCGGGCGCGGCGCGAGCGGGTCGGGCGAGGGTTCGGGCGCGGGCGCGGGCGGGGCCGGCTCCCCCGGGTCGTCCCGGCCGTCCAGGCCGTCGTCCCCCGGGGGCGGCGCGTCCTCGGCCCCGGGCGGGTCGGCCTCGAGCGGGAGCCCGTCGGGGCCCAGGGCGACCCCGGGCCCGACCTGGGCCCGGAGCTCGTCGGGGGTCGGGACCATCGCGACGGGTGGGGGCGCGACGGGCGGGGGCGCGACCCGCGCGGGCGCGGGCGGCGTGACGGCCGGCGCGCTCGCAGGGGGCCCCGGCGCGGGCGCGGGGCCGCGCGCCCCGGGCCGCCGCGCGCGCTCGACGAGCGCCCCGAGCCAGATCCCGAGCTCGTAGAGGAGCAGGAGCGGGATCGCGAGCAGGGTCTGCGTGACCGGGTCGGGCGGCGTGAGGATCGCGGCGACGACGAACGCGACGAGGATCGCGTAGCGCCGGATCCGGCGGAAGCCATCCGCGGTGACGACGCCGATCAGCGCGAGGAAGCACATGATGAGCGGGAGCTCGAAGATCGCGCCCGTCACGAGGCTGAGCGTGATGAACAGCGACAGGTAGCCCTCGATCGAGTACTCGCCCACGATCAGGTCGGGGGGCGCGTAGCTGGCGAGGAACCGGAGCCCGAGCGGGATCAGGACGAGGTAGCCGAACATGAACCCCGTGATGAACGCGCCGAACGAGAGCGGCGCGAACAGGGACACGTGGCGCTTCTCGTGCGGGTAGAGCCCGGTCGAGATGAACCGCCAGAGCTGGCGGACGACGAGGGGCGAGGCGAGGAACAGCGCCGCCACGATCGAGAGCTTGAGGAAGGCGAGGAACGTGTCCTGGGGGCGCAGGCTCTGGAGCGTGAGCTTCGGCGCGACGGCGTGCTTGTCGAGGAGCGGCCGCACGTCGCGGGCGACCTCGGCGCGCAGGGCCTCGGCCTCGGCGCGCGCGGCCGCGAGCTCGTCGTCGAGCGCGGCGAGGCGGGCGGCCTCGGGCGGGTCCTCGCGGGCGGCCGCCTCGAGGCGGGCCCGGAGGTCGTCGAGGCGCGCCCGGACGGCGACCTGCGCCGCGGCGAGCGCCTCGAGGCGGTCGTGGGCGGGGCGGGCCTTCTCGCGCGCGATCGCGCGCGCGCGGTCCGCCCCCTCGAGCGCGCGCTCGAGCGCGGCGTCCTCGCCCAGGACCTCCTGCGCGCGCTCGACGAGGCGGGCGGCGAGGATGGCGCTCATGTCGCGGGCCCGGGCCTCCTGCTCGAGCGCGCGCACGACGCGCTGGTGCGGGAGGAGCGCGAGCCGCATGAGCTGCTCCTGGAACCCGAGGCACACGAGGAGCGCGAGGCCGACCCAGCCCAGGGCCTTGAGGACGTGGAGGCGGAGCTCCTCGAGGTGGGCCCCGATGGTCATCGGCGGGTCGAAGTGGTCCTGCGCGGCCGCGCCGTCCGTCACGCGCCCTCCGGCGTGCGGGGGAGTATAGGGGCGCGCGTTCGCGGGGGGAGCGTGATAGCGTCGGGGCGTGGACGAGATCGAGCGGGAGCTCGAGCGCCTGAGCCGCGAGGCCAGGTCCCGGCTCGAGGCCGAGGACGCGCGCGCCCGCGCCGACGCCGAGGAGGCCCGGGCGCGCGCGGACGCCGTCGGGCGGGCCCTGGGCGACGACCTGAGCGACGACCTGGGCGCCCGGCTGGGCCGCGAGCCCGGCGAGCTCGCGCGCGGGGAGGGGCGCGTGCGCGCGCGGCCTTCGCTCGGGGCCCAGCTCGCGGTCGGGGCCCTCGCGGTCGTGGGCGCGATCGTCGCCTGGAAGCTGGTGATCGGCCCGCTCCTCCGGCTCGCCGTCGCGCTCGCCGTTCTCGCGGTGATCGGCTGGGTGATCCTGCAGCTCCTGGGCCTGGGCGGCGGCGACGACGAGGAGGACGCGGGCGCGCCGGGGCCGGGCGCGCGATGAAGAAGGAGGAGCTGCGGGCGCTCCTCGAGGAGGCCGGCGTCCGCCCGAGCCGCGGCGAGGGGCAGAACTTCCTCGTCGAGGAGAACCTGGCCGCGGCGATCGCGCGCGACGGGCTGGCCGACGCCGACCCGGCCCGGACCGTCGTGCTCGAGGTCGGCCCCGGGGTCGGGATCCTCACCGAGCACCTCGTGGCCGGGGCCGCGCGCGTGCTCGCGGTCGACATCGAGGACCGCCTCGTCGCGCTCACGCGCGCGCGGCTCGGCGACCCGCCCGGGCTGCGGCTGCTCCACGCCGACGTCCTGGCCGACAAGAGCCACGTGGCCCCGGCCGTCGTCGAGGCGGCGCGGGCGCTCCTCCGCCCCGGCGACGCGCTGCGGGTCGTCTCGAACCTGCCCTACTCGATCGCGACCCCGCTCGTGCTCGGGCTGCTCGGGCTCGACCTCCCGCTCGAGCGCCTCGTCGTCATGGTCCAGCTCGAGGTCGCCGAGCGGTTCGCCGCGCCGCCCGGGGGCGAGGCGTTCGGCGCCGTGAGCGTCCTGTGCCAGGCCGCCTGCGCCTCGGTCGAGCTCGTCCGCCGGGTCCCGCCCGAGGTGTTCTGGCCCCGCCCCAAGGTCACCTCGGCCGTGGTGCGCCTCGACCCCGGGCCCGGGCGGCGCGAGGCGCTGGCCCGGCTCGCGGCCCCCGTCCGCGCGCTGTTCGACTACCGACGCAAGACCCTCGCCAGGGCCGCCCGCGAGGTCGCCGCCCGGACCCCCGACCTGGCCTGGCTACCCCAGGCGGTCGCCCTGGCCGGCCTGGACCCGACGCGCCGCGCCGAGACGCTCTCCCTCGGGGAGCTCGAGGCCATCGTCGCGCGCCGCCCGGCCGCCGGGACCGACCCCGGAGGTGCCTCGGGAAAGGACTAGGCCGGGGTGGCTGACAAAGGGGTTATGGCGACGAGCCGGGCCGCGTCCTTGCGCGGTTGACGCGGCGCGCGTATACCCTTCGTTTCGCCGTTACGCGGCCTCCGAGGCACGGGTTGGGTCTGGTCTCCAAGGCGACGCGCGAGCGCATCCGCGAGCGGATCGACATGGTCCAGCTCGTCTCGGAGTATGTCCCCGCCCTCGAGCGTCGCGGCCCCGACGACCTGTGGGGGCGCTGTCCGTTCCACGAGGAGACCTCCCCCTCCTTCCACATCCGCCCCAGCCGCGGGTTCTACAAGTGCTTCGGCTGCGGCAAGGGCGGCGACGTGTTCCGGTTCGTCGAGGAGATCGAGGGCCTGTCCTTCGTCGAGGCGCTGCGCCGGCTCGCGGCCCGCGCGCAGGTCGAGCTCGAGGCGAGCTCGCCCGAGGAGAAGGCGCGGGACGAGCGCCGCGCGGCGCTGCTGCGCGCGACGGGCCTCGCGGCCGAGCTCTACGCGGGGCTGCTCTGGTCCCAGACGCCCGCGGGGGCGAAGGGGCGGGCGGCGCTCGCGGCGCGCGGCGTGACCGAGGAGACGGCGCGCGCGTTCCGGCTCGGGGTCGCGCCGGAGGGCTGGACGACGCTCGTCGACCACGCGCGCGCGCGGCGGATCCCGCTCGGCGCGCTCATCGAGGCCGGGCTCGTGCGCGAGCGCGACGGGCGCGCCTACGACTTCTTCCGCGACCGGCTCATCTTCCCGATCGCCGACGAGCAGGGCCGCACGGTCGGGCTCGGCGGGCGGACGCTCTGCGACGACGAGCGGAAGTACATGAACTCGCCCGAGGTGCCGGGCGTGTACGAGAAGCGGAAGGTGCTCTACGGGCTCGACCTGGCGCGCAAGGCCCGGCCCAAGCGGCTCGTCGTCGTCGAGGGCTACCTCGACGTCGTCGTCCCGCATCAGCACGGGCGGCGCGAGCTCGTCGCGAGCCTCGGCACCGCGTTCACGCCCGAGCAGGCCCGGCTCGCCGCGCGCTACGTCGACGAGGTGGTGCTCCTGTTCGACGGCGACGAGGCCGGGCGGGCCGCGAACCAGCGCGCGCTCGCGGCGCTCGTGGGCGAGCGGCGGCTCACGATCCGCGTCGCGCGGCTCCCCGACGGGCTCGACCCCGACGACCTCGTGCGGCGCGACCCCGCGGAGCTCGACCGCGTGATCGACGGCGCCGAGGACGTGATCGCGTTCCTCGTCGAGGAGGCGCTCCGCGGCTGGGACCGGGCGTCGCCGGCCGGGCGCGAGCGGGCGGTCCGCGCGGCGCTCCGGCTCCTGGCGCGGATCCCCGACGAGGTGCTCCTGTTCACGGCGCTGAACCGGGTCGCCGAGCGGTTCGGGCTGCCCGAGGCGCTCCTGCGCGCCGAGCTGACCAAGGCCCGGGCCGAGGCCCGCGCGGAGGCTCGCGGCGGTGAGGCCCGCGCCGAGGGTCCGCGGTCGGGCGACGGTCGGGCGGCGGCCGGCCGGGGCCAGGCCGGTCAGGCGCCGGGCGGCGAGCGCCCCGCGGCGCGGCCGGCCGGCCCCGACCCGGCGATCGCCGCGCTGCTCGCCGGGCTCGAGGGGCACCTGCTCGAGGCGCTCCTCGCGGTCCCCGACGCCGCCGCGCGCCTGGGCGCGCTGGGGATCGGGCCGGACGCCTTCGCGCCCGGCGCCGCGCGCGCGGTGGCCGAGGCGGTGTTCGACGAGGCGGAGGAGGCCGGGCGGGTCGAGCCGGCCGCCGTGCTCGACCGGCTCGACGACCCCGCGGCCCGCGACCTCGCGGCGGCGCTCGTCGGCCGCCTCGACCCGGGCAAGGCGTACGAGCGCGAGCTCGAGGGCGCGCAGGCGCTGCTCGTGCGCGCGCAGGAGCGCCGGCTCGACGAGATCACCCACGCGATCCGGGCCGCGCGCGACCCGGGCGCCAAGGCGCGCTTGCTCGGCGAGCACGCCCGGCTGAAGCGCGCGCTCGACGCCGGCCGCGCGCGGCCGGTGGCCCGGGCGCGCTGACGGCCCGTTGACGACCCGAACCCCGCGCACGACGCCCACGCGCTGCGCCACTCGAACCCCAGGAGGAGCCCCCATGGTTGCCAAGCGACGGTCCCGCGGCGCCGCCGCCGAGGAGATCGACGAGCTCGAGGAGGCCGCCGAGGGCGAGACCGCCCAGGAGGAGGAGGCGGAGGCCGAGGACGAGGACGCGGAGCCGGCCGACGACGAGGAGGCGGAGGTCGTCCTCGACGAGGAGGACGAGGAGGCGCTCCCGCTCGAGGACGAGGCCCAGGAGGTCCCGGCCGAGGAGGTCCCCGCGCCCGAGGGCGAGGCGGAGCCCGAGGCCGAGGCGGACGCCGAGGCCGAGGAAGAGGACGAGGAGACCGAGGAGGCCGAGGCGGCGGACGCCGAGGGCCCGTCGGCCGAGGACTTCGAGGGGATCGAGGAGGAGTTCGCCGACCAGACCGAGCGGATCGACGACCCCGTGCGGATGTACCTCACGCAGATGGGCGAGATCCCGCTCCTCATGCGCGAGATGGAGCTGACGCTCGCCAAGCGGATCGAGGTCTACCGCAAGCGGTTCCGGTTCCTGCTCATCTCGAACCACGAGATGATGGGCCGCTCGATCAAGGTCCTCGAGCAGGTGATCGCGAACGAGCTCGCGTTCGACCGCACGCTCAAGATCCCCGGGACCGACGAGACCGGCGCCACGAAGTCGAAGCTCACGAAGCGGCTCATGCCCGTGATCCGCGTCGTGCGGCGCGTGCGGGCGCACATGCTGCTCCTCTCGTCGTTGCTCCGCGGGCGGGCGCCCGAGGTCGCGTTCGACGACGCCGTGCGGGACCTCCCGACCGACGACCAGGAGACGCGCGACAGCCTGAAGGCGGCGTTCGCGGACTACGCGCGCCACCACGAGCACCTCCACGACGACCGCAAGGCGCTCGAGCGGCTGCGCGCGCTCGACAAGAAGCCGAAGCTCGCGCCCGACGAGCAGGCGCTCGCCGACCGGCTCCGGGCCCGGCTCGAGCTCGACCCGGTCCAGGAGGCCTACCTGGCCTGGCTGGACCGGACCGGCGACCCGTGGGCGAAGAGCGCCCGGGCGCTCCACAAGGAGCGGCTCGAGGCGACGCGGGTCTGCGACGTCGAGCGCGAGTGGGTGCAGGAGCTCGTCAAGACGCGGCGGCGGCGCGCGACGCACCTCCTCGAGGAGTGCGGCGTCCAGATCAAGCTCGTCCGCCCGTGGCTCGAGATCATGCGCGCCGACTACCGCGACATGAAGTACCTGCGCCGCATGGGCAAGGGCCAGACCCCGGCCGCCGGCGACGCGCGCGGGAAGCTCGCGCGGCTCGAGGACAAGTACGGCGAGGACTTCGACTACGAGGCGTCGCTCGGCGAGCTCGACAAGACCTGGAGCCGCGCGCGCTGCAACGACCGCGCGCAGCGGCCCATGACGTTCGACAAGCGGATGCGCTTCCTCGAGCGGCGCTTCGCCGCCTACGAGAAGGCCAAGCGCGAGCTCTCGGGCGGCAACCTCCGGCTCGTGGTCTCGATCGCCAAGAAGTACCGCAACCGCGGGCTGTCGTTCCTCGACCTGATCCAGGAGGGGAACACGGGCCTCATGAAGGCCGTCGAGAAGTACGAGTACCGGCGCGGCTACAAGTTCTCGACCTACGCGACGTGGTGGATCCGGCAGGCGATCACGCGCTCGATCGCCGACCAGGCGCGGACGATCCGCATCCCGGTCCACATGATCGAGACCATGTCGAAGCTGCGGAACATCTCGAAGAAGCTCGTCCAGAAGATGGGCCGCGAGCCGACGATCGAGGAGCTCTCGGCGGAGCTCAAGATCCCGGTCGCCGAGTGCCGGCGGATCATGAAGATCAGCAAGCACCCGATCTCGCTCGACCGCCCGATCGGCGAGAGCGACGACGGGTTCTTCGGCGACTTCATCGAGGACAAGGGCGCCGAGTCGCCCGTGAACGCCGCGACCTACGAGATGCTCAAGGACAAGCTCGAGAAGGTCCTCGAGACGCTGACGTTCCGCGAGCGCGAGATCATCAAGCTCCGCTACGGGATCGGCGACGGCTACACCTACACGCTCGAGGAGGTGGGCCGGATCTTCAAGGTCACGCGCGAGCGCGTCCGGCAGATCGAGGCGAAGGCCGTCCGCAAGCTCCAGCACCCCGTGCGCAGCCGCATGCTCGAGGGCTTCCTCGAGGCCGTGCCTCGGTGAGCGGGGCCGCCAGCCCCGCCGGCGCCGAAGGCGACGCCGCCGGGGAGGCTCCCCGGCCGGCGCCCGCCGCAGGGGGGCTCGACGGGATCCTCCGCCTCGGCGAGGTGGACATCCGGCTGAGCGAGGCCCGGCGGCGGCGCCGGCAGGCGGCCGAGCAGGCGGCCCCGCAGGAGGCGCGGGTCGCCGACGCGCGGCGCACGCTCGAGCGGCTCGCCGAGCAGCTCAAGCAGGGCACGCTCGAGGCCAAGCGCCAGGAGGGCGACGCGCGCGCCAAGCAGGCCGAGATCGAGAAGACGCAGGCGGCGATCAACCAGTGCCGCAACAACGACGAGTACAAGGCGCTGCTCGAGCAGCTCGAGCGGCGCAAGGCCGAGCTGTCGCAGCTCGAGACCGCGGTGCTCGAGGCCTACGAGGCGCAGGACCGGCGGCAGGCCGAGAAGGCCCAGCTCGAGACGCGCCGCAAGGCGCTCGAGCAGGACCTGTCGGAGGCGCGCAAGCGCGTGGCCGCGGCCACGGGCGAGGTCGACGTCCAGCTCGCGGGGCTCGAGGCCGAGCGCGCGGCGGCGCGCGCGGCGCTCGACGCGCAGCACGCGGCGGTCTACGAGAAGGTCCTCGCGCAGCACGGCGACTCGGCCGTGGCGGACATCGTGGACCAGTTCTGCCAGGGCTGCTTCGTGAAGGTCCGCCCCGAGCAGGTCTCGCAGGTGCGCGGCGGGCAGATCGTGACCTGCTTCGACTGCGGGCGGATCCTCGTGTTCCGGGGCGGGCGCACGGCGTGACGGGCGGGGCCGGGCCCGGGCCGTGACGCTGCGGGCGCGCGCGATCGGGCCGGACGAGGCGCCGGCCTGGGTCGAGCTGGCCTGGCGCGCGCGCGACGCGGCGCCCGAGCCCGGCTGGGTCCCGCCGCTGCGCGCGCCGCTCCTCGCCGAGGCGCTCGGGCGCGACGCCTTCGCCGCCTACGCCCGGCGGCGGGCCCTCGTGGTCGAGGACGCGGCCGGGCGCTGGCGCGGGCGCGCGCTCGCGGTCGTGAACCCGCGCCTGCCGGGCCTGGGGCACCTGGGGCACATCGAGGTCGTCGGGGGCGAGGAGGGCGACGAGGGGGACGCCGCGCCCGGGGAGGGGCGGTCCGCGGTCGTCGGCGCGCTCGTCACGGCGGCCCGGGCCTGGCTCCGGGCCGAGGGCGCGGCCACGCTCCTCGCCCCGTCGACGGGCGGCGCGCACCGGCTGCATCGCGCGCTCGTGGACGGCTTCGAGCGCCCGCCGTTCCTGCTCGAGCCGCGCACCCCGGCCTGGCTCCCGGCCGCGCTCGAGGCGGCGGGGCTGCGCCCGGGGCCGGGCTGGACGAGCCACGAGCTCGACCGCGCCGCGATCGAGGGGGTCGCGGCGCGGCAGCGCCGGCTCGCCCTCCGGCGCGCGCCCGGCCACGTGGTCGAGTACCTCGACCCCCGCGGCCGGGGCACGCTGCCGCGCCTGCACCGGCTGCTCGACCGCGCCTGGGCGGGGCACGTGGGCTACGCCCCGCTCGACGCGGGCGAGCTCGAGGAGGGGTTCGCGGGCCTGCTCGCGCTCATGGGCCCGCGGCAGGTCGGGGTCGTGCGCGGCCCCGGGGGCGCCGACGTCGGGTTCGGGTTCGTCGTGCCCGACGACGTCGACGCCGCGCGCGCCCTCGACGGCGACGCCGCCGGCTGGGGGCGCTGGCTCCCGCGCGCGGGGCCGCCGCGGCGGCTCGTGCTGCACACGTTCGCGCTCGTCCCCGAGGCGCGCGGGTCGGGCGCCGCGAGCCTGATGTTCGCGACCGCGCTCGAGGACGCGCTGGCCGACGGCGTGGAGTCCTTCGTCCTCGCGCTCGCCTCGGACGATGTCCCCGCGGTCCGCCGCCTGGCCCCCGCGACGCGCCGCTACGCGCTCTTCGCGGGGCCCGTGTGAGCCGCGCGGGTCAGAGCCCGAGCGAGGTCCGCAGCGCCGGGTTCACGGCCGCGGCGAGCGCGAGCGAGACGAGCAGCCCCGCGGCCGCGTAGCCGACGTCGCGGGCGACGAGCCGGAGCGCCGTCCCGACCGAGCGGCCCGTGCTGTTCGCGCGCCGGACCGCCATCGACAGCTCGCGGCCGGCGAGCAGCCCGAGGAACACCCAGGTCGTGCTCATGGGCACCTTGCTCACGACGCTGAACGTGAACAGGACGACGGCGTAGACGCCGTCGATCAGCGTCGCCGCGCGCACGTCGACGACGTCCGACTTCTCGTCGACGATCCGCTGGATCTTGTCGCCGCCGAGCCGCATGAGCACGCCCAGGCCGAGGAAGATCGTCCCGGCGAAGGCCGCGAATTCGGCGGCCGAGAGGGCGCGCGGGAGGAACACGGCGATGTTCGCCAGGTCCTGCACGAGCCAGATCGACCACAGCGCGCCCGAGGTCGTCCACTGGGCCAGGACCCAGGGCCGGCTGGCCGTCGACGCCGAGAGCCGGCGATGCAGCCAGGGGCCGAGCGCCCCCCACACGGCGACGGCGGCCAGGATCGCGATCCCGTAGCCCGCGAGGCTCTTGAGGAGGACCGAGCGCACGCCGTCGGAGGTGGCCGAGAACGAGCTCAGGAGCAGGAACGTGGTCGAGACCGGCATGCGGAGCCGGGTCATGATCATGAGGAACAGGGGCGCCGCGACCTGGAGGAAGGCGAACGACGTGGGCGCCTCGGCGAAGCCCTTCGACTGGAGCCGCCCGAAGCTCACGTCGCCGGCGTGGACGACCCAGCCCACGGTGGCCGTGACGAGGAACAGCCCGCCCACGAACAGCCACAGGGCCCACCACGGGCGGTGCCGGTTCGACGCGATGAACGTCCCGATCGTCTGGATCGAGTCGTTCGCGACCGCCGAGTAGCCGGCGAAGGCGAACCCGACCCACATCGCGACGGCCGGGACCTGGTACGTGGCCCCCGCCACGAAGAACCCGAGGCCGAGGAGCACGAGGAACCACCGCTCGCGCCCCGCGAGCTGCACGAACGCGCCGCGCAGGTCGATCCCGCCCGGGACGGGCTCGTCCGGACCGGGGCCGCGACGGCCACCCTGGCCAGGCCCGCCGGGCGCCGTCGAGGACGATGGCCCCGGGCCGGGCGGCGCGGGCCTGGTCGTACGCGGCGGTTCTGCGGTCTCCTCGAGCGTCGCGCCGGGCATGCAGGGCGTCTCCTCGCGCCGGCAGCATGGGCGGGGGCGGTGAAGCCCGTACAAAGCGCCGCGTGAAGATCCGATCAAGGCTGCGCCGGCGCGGCCGAAGTCGTTGCTTTGAAAGGGCCGTCCACGGGCTGCCGGGACCGGCCGCGACGACGCGTCTACCTTGCCCGCGAGGTCGGCAGGGGGGTACGTGATTCGACTCGCATTCGTCGGGGAGCACTACGGGGCGCAGGTGCGCGCGAACCCGAGGGAGCTCAGCGGCGTGGACGTGGTGTGGTGCGGAGACCGGCTCGGGACGCTCGAGCCCGAGGCCCGCGCGGTCCGGCCGGACGTCGTGGTCGTCGGGCTGGCCGAGCTCGGCGACGACCCCAGGGCGGGTGTCCGCCGCCTCCTCGAGGGGACCGGGGTCAAGCTGGCCGTCGTCGTCTACGCGTTCGCGCGGCGCGACCTCGTGACCGACCTCGCGGCGACCCCGGGCGTCCGGGTCGTGCAGGGCCCGCTCTCGCTCTCGAACCTGCGCTGCCAGATGCTCGACCTCATCGTGGGCGACATCCTGCGCGCGGAGCCGCGCGCGGGCGCGGGCTCCGGCGGCGCGCCGGGCGCAGACGTCGACTGCCCGACCTGCGGGACCCCCGTGGCGCCGGGCCGGATCCGGCGGGCACGCTCGATCATGAAGGAGGGCGCGTGAAGGCCGCGCAGACGGCGGGCGTGCGGACGCCGATCGACCCGACGGCGGTCCCCGCGGCCCGCCGGTTCTCGCCGGACCAGCTCCGGGCGCTCCTCGAGATCACGAGCGCGGTCCAGTGCGAGTGCCCGAACCACGTCGCGAAGCTCGTCGAGGGCCTGATCGCCTTCGAGGACTACGCGCGCGACTGCGAGAACCGAAACGAGGAGGACGCGAAGATCCACGCGCTCCTCTACCGCTCGAGCGGGGCCGCGCGGCAGGTCATGGAGGACGCCCTCATCGCCCTCTGCCTGTTCGAGGGGATCCCGCTCCCGGCCACTGCGGCGCCGGCGGCTCAGCGGGTCGGGGGCTGAGCCGGGCCCGGGCCCACGCGCGGGCCTGCGCCGTCGTCGGCGCCGGGACCGCGGGCCCCGGGCTCCGCAGCCAGCGTCCGCGCGACGGTGGCCGCGACG
>JANJTH010000039.1 GCA_024711205.1 Planctomycetota bacterium
GGCGACCGGCTCGGCTGCTACGAGGTCGAGGAGCCGGTCGCGCGGGGGAGCATGGGCGCCGTGTGGGCCGCGCGCTGCCAGCGCACCGGCGCGCGCGTCGCCGTGAAGGTCCTCGCGAGCGACCGCGCCGCGCGCGACGTCTCGGTCCGCCGGTTCGTGCAGGAGGCGCAGCTCGCCTGCTCGCTCCGCCACGAGGCGGTCGTCCGCGGGCTCGCCTTCGGCCTCGACGCCGGCCGCCGCTACTACGTCATGGAGCTCGTCCCGGGCGCCTCGCTCCGAGCGCGCGTCAAGCAGGGGGCCCCGCTCGCGGCCTCCGAGGTCGCCGCGATCGGCGCGCGCGTCGCCCGCGCGCTCGCCTACCTCCACGGCGAGGGCGTCGTGCACCGCGACGTGAAGCCCGCCAACGTGCTCCTCCCGCCCGACGGCGCCAAGCTGTGCGACCTGGGGCTCGCCCGCGAGGTCGAGCTCCCGAGCGAGGTCACGGCCTCGGGCGACACGCTCGGGACGCCCCGCTACATGGCCCCCGAGCAGGCCCGCGGCGACAAGGACGTGGGCCCGCCGGCCGACCTCTACGCGCTCGGGACCACGCTGTTCCACGCCGCCTGCGGCCGGCCGCCGTTCCTCGAGGAGAGCGGGATCGTCGTCCTCTCGCGCCACATCTACGACGAGGTCCCCGACCCCCGGACCGTCCGACCCGACCTCCACCCGGGCCTCGCCGCCGCGATCCGCCGCCTCACCCGCAAGGACCCGCGCGCCCGCTTCGCGAGCGCCGCCGAGGCCGCCCTCGCGCTCGAGGCCCTCGACCCCGCCGCCGCCCGCCGCGCCGCGTGAGCCCGCTCCCCGCGCACCCTCCAGCGCAGACCTGCGCCCTCCCCCGGGGCCTCGCCCGGTCTCCCTCCCTCGCGACGCCGCCCCCCCGCCCGCGACCCGCTCCCGGCTCCCCCTCCGTCGCAGGCCCACGCCCTCCCCTCGGGCCTCGCCCGGCCTCCGGCCCTCGCGAGATCGCCCCCCCGCCCGCGAGGCGCCGGGGAGGCAGGGGGCCGGCCGCCGGCCGCACCCCTGCCTCCCCGGCGCCTCGCGTTAGACTCCGGCCGTGAGCTTGCAGGGACAGGTCGAGGAGGTCAGCCTCGGCGCGATCATCCAGACCCTCTCCCTCAACCGCTACCGCGGCACCCTGCGCATCGAGTCCGACGAGGCCGGGTCGCAGTTCTTCGCGATCTCCGAGGGCGAGATCGTGCTCGTGCGCCAGGTCCAGCGCGACCCCGTGCGCCTGGGCGACCTCCTGATCCGCGCCGGCCGCCTCTCCCAGGGCGACCTCGAGCGGGCGCTCGCCGAGCAGCAGGCCATGGGCAAGCGCCTCGGCGAGGTCCTCGTCGAGCTCGGGCTCGTCACGCAGGAGGACATCGACCGGACGATCCGCGGCAAGTTCGAGGAGGAGTTCCTCGACGTGTTCCTGCTCGACCGCGGCCGGTTCGAGTTCATCTTCGGGCTCACCCCCGAGGCGCTGTTCGCCCCCGAGGAGCGGATCGAGCGCGTCACGCTGAACACCTCGGGGCTCATGCTCGAGGCCATGCGCCGCATCGACGAGTGGCAGGGCATGATCACGGCCCTCGGCAGCCTGGACCTGATCTACCAGAACCGCGCGCAGTCGATCGGCGGGCCGATCACGGACTGGGAGCTCGCTGGGGTGAGCCTGCCCGCGAGCGCGCGGCTGACGATCTACGACCTGATCGACGGGCGGCGCTCGCTCCGCGAGGTGCTGGGGCAGGCGCTCCGCCAGGGCCTCTCGACCCGCCTCGAGACGTTCCAGTTCCTCCACGCGCTCAAGCAGCAAGAGCTGATCAAGTCCCTCGACTTCAAGGCGCTCCTCGGCGAGGCGAAGAAGGCGCTCGACAGCGGCGACGTCCCCGGCGCGGCCAAGTACGTGCGCGGGGTCCTGGCCCAGAAGGGGCAGATCGACACCGGGCTCGTCAAGCGGTACATCGCGTTCCTCGTCAAGCACCAGCGCCCGCGGCTCGCCTTCGACGAGGCGCGCGCGCTCGCGCTCCAGTGCCTCTCGCGCGGCGAGACGGAGCAGGCGATCACGCTGTTCGAGGAGGCGCTCGGGCTCGAGCTCAAGAGCGTCGAGGTCGTCGACCGCCTGTTCTACGCGCTCCTGCGCGCGAACCGCCGCGCCCGCGCGATCGAGGTCGGCCTGCTCGTGCGCGACTTCGTGGGGAGCGAGGAGCACGGGGGCGTCGTCGCGCGCATCACGACGAACCTGCTCGAGCTCGCCCCGCAGGACCCGGCCGTCGTCGAGCTCCACGGGCGGCTCCTCGCTAGGCAGGAGCGCAACGAGGAGGCGGTCGAGGCGCTCGAGCGCGCGCGCGCGCTCGCCCCCGAGGACCATCCGCGCCGGCGCGAGATCGTGGCGGCGCTCCGCGCGCTCCAGCCCGACCGCGCCGACCTGGTCACGGAGAACGAGCGCCTCGAGGCCGAGGCCGCCCGCCGCGAGGCGCGTCGGGAGCAGCGCCGCGCGCTCCTCGCGCTCGGGGGGGTGTTCCTCGGCGTCGTCGTCGTGTGGCGGGTGTGGCAGGACGTCCAGGCGCGCGCGAGCCTCGACGCGGCCCAGGCCCTCGTCGCCGGCGGGCTCCCGGACTTCGAGACCTACTACCGCGCCAGCCGCCTGCTCCAGGGCGCCCGCGGCGACGGCCTCACCACGGTGAGCGGCGCGGCCGGGCAGCTCCAGGACGAGCTCGACGCGAGCTGGGCCGCGCGCATGCGCGAGATCGACGAGGAGCGCAAGCGCGACGCGGCCGAGCGCCAGGCCCGCGAGGCCGAGCGCGCGAGCTCGGAGGCCGTGGTCCAGCGCAAGCTCGCGTTCGAGACGGCCCTGGCGGAGTACCGCCGGCTCGTCGCCAACGAGGAGTGGGCCCTCGCGTCCGCGCGCGCCCAGGCGATCGTGGCCGAGCACGGCGAGCTGGCGCGCGAGGGCGGCGCGGAGCTGCGCGTGCACGTCGTCGTCGGCGCGACCGCGCCGGGCGCCGAGGTCCTCGTGCAGGGCGAGGTCGTGGGGCGCGCCCCCTGCACGGTCCCGATCCCGCTCGGCGGCGAGGTCGTCGTGGGCGCGCGCGCCCGCGGGCATCGCACGGCCGAGCGCAAGCTCGCGGGCGACGGCTTCGCCCGGGTCGAGCTCGCGCTCGAGCCGGGGCCGGCCTGGTCCGTCGCGCTCGACCCGCCGCCCGTCGCCCACGACCTCGGGCCGCAGGCCGCCGCGGTCGTGGACGGCCGCGGGCTCCTCCGCCTGCTCTCGCTCACCTCGGGCCGCGAGCGCTGGCGCGCGGACCTCTCGGCGGCGCTCGGCGAGGCCGGGCGCGGCGAGGCCCCGATCGACGGGCTCGTGCTCGCCGGCCGCACGGTCGTGGTCGCGGCCGGGCCGGCGCTCGTCGCCGTCGAGGCCCGCACGGGCCAGGTCGAGTGGACCCGGCGCCTCGAGGGGGACGCGGGCCGGGCCTTCCTCCGGACCGCCCGGATCCTCTCGCAGGAGCTCGTCGTCCTGGCGCGCGGCGCCGCCCTCGTCGTGCTCGACGCGAGCGCGGGGGCCGAGCTCGCCCGGGTCTCGCTGCCCGCCCAGGTCGAGCACCGGCCCGCCGTCGGGGGGACGCTCGCGTTCGTCCCCCTGCGCGGCGGCGACGTCGTCGCGGTCGACCTCACGCGCCCGGACGGGGCCACGGCCTGGCGCGCGCCGGGCCTCGCGCCCGCCCAGGCGCCGATCTACTCGGAGCTCGCGAAGGCCGTCCTCGTCGTGGAGGAGCAGCGCGTGCGCGTGCTCGGGGCGGCCGACGGGAAGCAGCAGGCCACGTTCGAGCCCCAGGTCGGGCCGATCCGCGGGGTCGTGCTGGCGCAGGAGCGGGCCTACGTCGTCGGGCAGGGCGGGCTCCTCGCGGCCCTGCGCGTCTACGACGGCCAGCTCCTGCTCCGCCCGACCCGCGCCGCGCGCGCGGTGAGCGCGGGGCCCGTGCTCGTGGGCGAGGACGTGGTCCTGACCGACGACGCGGGCGAGGTCGTGCAGCTCACGCCGAGCGCGCGGCGCCGCCCCACCTCGATCACGCTGGACCGCGCCCCGACGGCGCCGCTCCTCGCGCAGGAGGGGCGGGTCCTCGGCCTCCTCGGCCCCGACGTCGTGCTGTTCGAGCCGGTCGCGCGGGACTAGCCGGTCGACCCCCGGGGGTATCCTGGCCCGCCCGGCGGGCCAGGCGCCCGGACCCGGACGAGGAGGCGCACGTGCCGGAGTCGACGATCGAGCTGCCCGGCCCCGCGGCCACGGTCGAGGAGTTCCTCGCCCTGCGCGACCGGCTCGCCACGACGCCCCAGGGCGGAGCGGCCATGTTCGTGCTGGCGCTCGAGGCCTACGCCCGCGACGAGGCGCTGGGGCTCGCCTGCCTCACGACGCTGATCGAGCACAAGCAGCTCGGCGACGGGCCGGGCGGGTTCCGCGGCAAGGCGCCCTCGCGCGCGGCGCAGCAGGCGCTCCGGGACCGCATCGGCGCCAAGCCGTGGCTCGCGCGCAGCTACCTCCAGGGGACCTCGCCCGCGACGGGCTACGCCGCGCCCCCCTCGCCCTGGCGGGTCGCGGTGCGCGAGCAGCCGGGCGACGTCGCCGCGGACCGGGCCAAGGTGTTCGTCCACTGCACGGGCGCGGACTCGCCGCGGCCGCTGCACCTGGTCAAGAACGAGCAGGGGATCTGGAAGGCGAACAACTGGAGCTCGCTCGAGGTCGGCTGCCGGCCGCCGGTCGCGAAGTCGGACGAGATCTAGGGCCCGTCCTCGAAGGGGTCGAGGGCCCCCTCGCGAAGCGATCGCGGCCGCTGGCGAGGCGGTCGCGAAGTCATCGTTGCTGGAGGCACCATGACGAGCGACCAACGAAGCCAGCGGCCGCGAGGGCGAGCGAGGGGCCGCGAGCCCTTCGAGGGCGGGCCCTGATGGCGCTCGCCGAGTACGGCGAGCTCGACGGGCTCGGGCTCGCGGACCTCGTGCGCCGCGGCGAGGTGACCCCGCGCGAGCTCGTCGACGAGGCGCTCCGCCGGGTGGACGCCGTGCAGCCGGCGCTCAACTGCGTCGTGCACCGCATGGACGATCACGCGCGCGCCGCGACGGCCGGGCCGCCCGGCGACGGGCCGTTCGCGGGGGTGCCCTTCCTCGTCAAGGACCTGCTCTCGACCTACGCGGGCACGCCGTCGACCTCGGGCTCGCGCGCCTACCGGGGGTGGATCGCGCCGAAGACGAGCGAGCTCGCGGGGCGCTTCGCGCGGGCCGGGCTGATCGCGTGCGGCAAGACGGCCGCGCCGGAGCTCGGGCTCCTGCCCGTCACCGAGCCGCGGCTGTTCGGGCCGTGCCGCAACCCGTGGGACCCGACGCGCACGCCGGGGGGCTCGAGCGGCGGCTCGGCCGCGGCCGTCGCGGCCCGCGTCGTGCCGCTCGCCTCGGGCGGGGACGGCGGCGGGTCGATCCGGATCCCGGCCTCCTGCTGCGGGCTGTTCGGGCTCAAGCCGACGCGCGGGCGCACGCCCAACGGCCCCGACGACGTCGAGTACTGGCAGGGCTGCGCGATCGAGCACGTGCTCACGCGGAGCGTCCGCGACAGCGCGGCCGTGCTCGACGCCGTGGGCGGCCCCGACCCGGGGGCGCGCTGGGTCGTTCCCGCGCCGGCGCGCCCGTTCCTCGACGAGGTGACGACCTCGCCGGGCCGGCTGCGGATCGCCTGGACGACGACGCCGCCCGTGCCCTGCGCCGGGGTCGACCCCGCCTGCGTCGCCGCGGTCGAGGACGCGGTCCGCCTGCTCGAGGGCCTCGGCCACGAGGTCGTCGAGGCCCGACCGGCGCTCGACGGGCCCCGGTTCGCGCTCGACTACGTGACGATGCTCGTGGGCGAGACCGCGGCCGACGTGCGCGAGGCCGTCGTCCGCACCGGGCGCCGGGGCGCCCGCGACGACTTCGAGCCGACGACGCGGCTGCTCGCGCTGCTCGGTGAGGCGCTCCCTGCCGCGGCGGTCGTCGAGGCCACCCGGCGGCTCAAGCGGCAAGGCCGCGTCTACGCGCGCTTCTTCGACGAGGGCCCCTGGGACGCGCTCGTGACCCCCGTCCTCGCGCGGCCGCCGGTCGAGGTGGGCACGGTCGGCCCGCGCGGGGTGGAGCGGGCGCTGATCGAGGTGTTCACGCGCCTGCGCGCAGGCGGCGCGCTGCGCGCGCTCGGCGTGCTCGAGCGCGCGGCGGCCACGGCCTGGGACTTCGCGCCGTTCACCGCGGCCGTCAACGTCGCGGGGAACCCCGCCATGAGCGTGCCGCTGGTCTGGTCGGCGGAGGGCCTGCCGATCGGCGTGCACGTCGTCGGGCGCTGGGGCGACGAGGCGACGCTCTTCCGCCTCGCGGGCCAGCTCGAGCAGGCGCGGCCGTGGGCGGGGCGGCGCCCGCGGGTCGTGGCGGACGCTGCGCCGGTCGCGGGCTGAGGAGGGAGCGGGGGGGAAGAGGGAGAAGAGGGAGAAGAGGGAGGGAGGGAAGAGAAGAGGGAGGGCAAGGGCAAGGGCAAGGGCAAGGGCAAGGGAAGAGGTGGCGAGGGCGCTGCAACGCCGTGGGCGTCAGGCCCAGCGCGTCGACAGCAGCATCCGCGGCAGGTCCCGCAGCCGGAACGTCACGACGGCCGTCGAGACGAGCTTGCCCGTCGCGAGCTCCGTCAGGGTGCCGTGGCAGGTCGTGTGGGACACGAGCAGGTTCCACGGGCGAATGTCCACCTTCTCGCCGACCCAGCGGTAGACCGTCCCCTCCACCTCGAAGTCGAGCTCGTAGCGGATCCGGCGCCGGCCGAGGTACTCGAGCGCGAGCGTCCCCTTGCAGGGCGTCCAGCCGCACAGCCCGCCCGCGAGCACCTCGCCCTCGAGCGGCTGCCAGAGGAACCGGGGGCTCGTCGGGTCGAGCCAAGGGCCCAGGCGGTCGGGGCCCCAGGTCACGCGGAACTCGAACGGGAACGGCCCCGCCGGCGTCCGGCCGTCGCGGAACTCGTGCGTGCCCTGCATCGCCTCGGTCGTGCGGAAGCCCACGCGCCCCTCCAGTCCCCGCGCCGCGCGCCCTCAGGCCAGCTCGCGCGCGAGCCGGTCGCCGAGGCGCAGCGCGAGGCCCATGATCGTCACCATGGGGTTCACGCCCGGCGACCCCGGGAGGACCGACGCGTCGGCGACCCACATGCGCCGCGTGCCGCGCACGCGCAGGTCGGCGTCGACGACGCGCCCGATCGCCGCCGTGCCCTGCGGGTGGAACCCGCAGGTCAGGAGCCGCGCGGGGGTGAAGTCCTCGGGCCGCAGCCGGCGCAGCGCGTCGACGTCGGGGACCTCCGGCTCGAGCCCGGCGATCGGCAGGAGCACCCGCTCGGCGCCGGCGGCGAACAGGGCCTCGGCGGCCAGCAGGAGCCCCTGCCCCAGGTCGCGGGCGTCCTGCGGGTCGAGCCCGTAGCGGACGAGCCGCTGCCCCCCCGGGCGCCGGACGGAGCCCTCGGCCCGGTCGCGGATCATCATGCCGTAGGTCGCGAGCCGGTCGTAGCGCTCCATCCACCAGCGGTGCCGCCGCCCCGCCGCCTGGACCATGGGCGCCGCCGCCGCCGCGGGCGTGTGCACGCCCTCCATCGTCACGTTCGGCAGCTCGGGGGGCCGGTAGCCGACCCCCTGGGGCACGCCGCCGTGCGGGAGGGCGCCCGGCATGAGCCCGAACAGCTTCGACGCGGGGTGGAGCCGGAGCCCGTCGCCCGCGAGGCGCCAGTGCGTGCCGAGCCGCTGCGACCGGAGCAGGTCCGGCGTGCCGAGCGCGCCGCCCGCGAGCACGGCCGCGCGCGCCCGCAGCGCCCGCCGCGCGCCGTCGGGGCCGGCCACGAGGACCTCGACGCCGTGGCGGTCCTCGGAGAGCGCGAGCGCGCGCGTCCCCATGAGCAGGCGCGCGCCCGCGTCCACGGCCTCGGGGAGCCAGGCCCGGTCCGTCGCGAGCTTCGCGCCGCTCGGGCAGCCGAAGCAGCAGCGCCCCGCGCCCTCGCAGGCCGGCGCGTTGCGGCCGAGCACGTGGACCTCGGGGCGGCCGAGCGCGGCGAAGCCGCGCTCGACGATCGCGGCCGACGCGTCGAGCACCTCGCGGCGCGACGGCCCGATCCCGCACTGCCGCTCGGCCCGGGCGAGCCAGGGGTCGAGCGCGCCGCCCGCGAAGTCGGTCCCGAGGCGCGCGTCCCAGGCGGCGAGGCACTCGGGCAGCGGGCGCAGCGACGTCCCGGAGTTGATCACGGTCGTCCCGCCCACGGCCTCGCCCGCCATGAGGAGCACGGTCCCGCGCGCGTCGACCGAGCCGAGGAAGCCCTGCTCGAGGTAGTGGCGCTCGAGCGCCTCGTGCGTCGTCGTGGGCGTCACGACCTGCCCGGCCTCGACGACCGCGACGCGGAGCCCCGCGCGCGCGAGCGTCCAGGCGACGGGCGCGCCGCCCGCCCCGCTCCCGATCACGACGACGTCGAGGTCGCCCCCCACGTGCGCGGTCCCGAGGCGCACGCGGTCGGCGCGCTCGAGGAGCGGGTGCCCCGCCACGCGGTCGGGGCCCACGTCGGGGTAGAGCAGGTCGAGCGCCGGGTAGCGCGCGAGCACGTGGACCGCGCGCACGAGCGGGCTCGGGTGGTGCTGGAGCGCCCGCTCGAGCCGGTCGAAGGCGTCGTCGTCGAGGTCCCGCGCGCGCCGGGCCACGCCCAGGTGCAGGAGCGGCGCCGCGTGGTCGAGCCAGGCCTCGACGCGCGGGTGCGCAAGCCGCGCCGGCAGCGGGTAGCGCGCGGCGCGCGCGCGCGCCTGCGCCGCGAGCGCCGGGGCCGCCGCCGGCGAGGCCCCCTGGAACACGAGGAACCGCTCGAGCCACGACCCGGCGCGCGTCGCCGCGCCCGGGTGCGCGAGCGCGCCGGGGGCCCGCTCGCTCGCTCGCTCCTGCGCCGCCGTCGCCATGCAGGGATCCTAGCCGCGGCGCGTCAAGCTCCGTGCACGCCCAGGGATGTGCGCGGAGCGCGCACGCCGGGGAGGCCGCCCGCCCGCGCGCGGTCGAGGACGCGCCCGGACCGGATCGGACTGGGCTTACGACCGGGTTGCCCGCGGCCCCTGCGCGCGACGAACATCGCAGGGCGGACGGCCACCGAGCCGGCCCGCGCGAGGGCGAGGACCTGGCCGGGTGGACGAGACCGCCGACCGCGAGCTGATCGAGCACTGCCGCCGCGACCGCGCGGCGCTCCACGGCTCGTTCCGCGCCCTCTACCAGCGGCACGCGGGCCGCGCGCTCCGGTTCCTGCGCGGGCTCACGGGCGACGAGGAGCGGGCCAAGGACGCGCTCCAGGAGACGTTCCTGCGCGTCTACGCGGCCCTCGACCGCTACGACCCGGCCCAGCCGTTCGCGCCGTGGCTGCTCGGGATCGCGCGCAACGTCGCGCTCGACCAGCGCCGGCGCGAGGCGCGCCGCCCGGCCGACGCGCTCACGCCCGCGCTCGCGGCGACGTGCGCCGGCCCGAGCGACGCCCCGGCCGAGGGCGCCGCGCGCCGGGAGGCCCGCGCGCTCGTCACCCGCGCCGTCGCGGCGCTCCCCGCGCCCGAGCGCGAGGTCCTCCTGCTCAAGCACGTCGAGGGGCTCACCTTCGAGCAGGTCGCGGGGACCCTCGGGTGCTCGGTGCGCACGGCGAAGTACCGCATGCGCGCGGCCCTCGACGGGCTCGCCGTCGACCTGCGCGAGCGCGGGCTCGGCCCCGACCCCCGGAGCCCCGGGCTCGCCCCGGCGGGAGGCGCCGCGTGAGCCCCGACGACCGCGCCCCAGAGGTCCAGGCGACGCCGCCCTCGTCCCCCGCGGGCGCGCCTGGCTGCGGCGACGCCCGCCCGCGGATCGTCGACCTGGTCGGCCTCCTCGCCGACTCGGCCGAGGACCTCGAGCCCGTGCGCGCGCACGTGCTCGCCTGCGACGCGTGCGCCGAGGAGGCGGCGCGCCTCACGCTCGCGCTCGACCTGCTCGCCGAGGACGCGCCCGCCGCCCCCGACGACGTGTGGGCCCGCCTCGAGGCCGAGGTGGGGCAGGCCCTCGTGGCCGACGCCGCGCACACGGCGCCCCTCGGGGCCGGCGCCGCGCCCGCGCCGCCCGACCCGGCCGGGGCGGCGCAAGCCGGGCGCGCGGCCGAG
>JANJTH010000044.1 GCA_024711205.1 Planctomycetota bacterium
CTCGGCCGCGCCGTCCGCCCGCGCCGTCGCCGCGGGCAGCGCCGGGCCCTCGCCGCTCGGCTCGTCCGCGCGCCCGCCGCCGAGCCCGGTCGCGAAGCGCGTCCGGCGGTCGAACGCGCGCGGGTCGCGCTCCCAGTCGAGCGGCCCGATCGCGCGCCGCCACGCCTCGTGCAGCCAGTCGAGCTCGCGCTCGCGCCCGACGAACCGCCCCGAGAGGACGTAGGCCTCCTTTGTCTCGCTCGTCTCGAACGGCAGCGCGCGCCCGGTCGCCTGCGCGAGCGCCTCGATCACCGCGTTCGCGCTCGGGTAGCGGTCGGCGGGCTCCTTCTCGAGCAGGCGCAGGACCACGCGCTCGAGCTCCTCGCGGCAGCAGCCCGGGCGGACCGCGCTCGGCGGGCGCGGCCGGTCCTCGAGGTGCAGCCGCGCGAGCTCGGCCGCGTCGCGCGCGTCGTGGGGCGGCCGCCCCGTGAGCACCTCGTAGAGGATCACCCCGAGCCCGTAGAGGTCCGCCCGCCGGTCGGCCCGGTCGCGCCGCAGCACCTCGGGCGCGACGTAGTGGAGCGTGCCCCCCGAGCAGTCGTCCTCGTGCGCCGCGACCGCGAGCCCGAAGTCGGTCAGCAGGACCTCGAGCCCCGCCCCGTCGTCGCCCTGGCCGTCCGCCCCGGGCCCGACCACGAGCAGGTTCTCGGGCTTCAGGTCGCGGTGGACGAGCCCGCGCGTGTGCACGTACTCGAGCCCGCGCAGGGTCGCCGCCGCGAGGTCGACGACCGCGCGCTCGTCGAACGCCACGCCCGCGTCGAGCGCCGCGCGGAGCGAGCGCCCCTCGGGGTGGTGCTCCGCCGTGTAGAAGAGCGTCCCGTCGTCCCCCGTGCCGAAGTCGAGCACGCGGAGCACGTTCGGGTGGCGGAGCCCGGCCACGACCGAGAACTCGCGCCGGAACCGGGCGGCCGACCGCTCGTCGTCGGCGCGGAGCGCCTTGAGGACGACGTGGGCGTCGCGCGCCGCGTCGCGCGCGAGGTGGACGATCGCGCTCGAGCCCTCCCCGAGCCGACCGACGAGGTCGTAGCGTCCGAAGCGCATGGGCAGACCTCCGCAGCCATCTCCAAGCAAGTCCCGTTCTCAACCTGGGTTGACGGGGCCGCCGGCGGGCATGCATTGCGAGGACACGACTTGCGATTCGCGGCTCATCTCCCGCGCCGCGCGTGGGTCGCCTCACGTCGCGCTTGCGTCTCACGATTTTCTGGAATCTGCGCACCCCGGGCGCCTCGACGGAACCTCCCCGGGGGTTTGACCTGGCGGCTCGCACCTGGTCACCTGGGGGCGTGGGGAACTCGACCTGGGGGCGCGCCGCGCTGGCCGCGACGCTCTGTCTCCCGCTCGCCGCCGAGGCCGCGCAGGCGCCCGACACCCAGGGCCTCGTCGTCTGCTACCCCTACGCGCCGGGCACGGTCGAGGCGGCGCGCCCGGTCATGCAGCGCCTGGGCGAGACGCTCGCCGCCCGCGCGGGCGCCGCGGGGAGGGCCACGTTCTTCGACCGCCGCCCGGCCGCGCGCGAGCACGTCGACCGCGAGCGCCCGGCGTTCGCGATCCTGACGCTCCCGCTCTACCTGGCCTGGCGCGAGCCGCTCGGCCTCGAGGCGCTCGCCTCGACCGAGCGGCGCGGGACCGCGGTCGAGCGGTTCCACGTCGTCGTGCCGGCGGGCTCGCCGTGGCGGACCCTCGACGACCTCCGCGCCGCGCCGCCGGCCGGGCGGCGCCCGGTCCTCTGGTCGAGCCACTTCGACGACCTGCGCTTCGCGTCGCGCGTCCTCCTCGCGGGGGGGCTCGCGCTCGCCCCGGACGACGCGGGCGCGGGCGACGCGCGCGGCGTCGCCACGCCGCAGCCGCTCCGCGCGCTGCGCCGCATGGCCGCGGGCCAGCCGTTCGAGGGCGTCCCCGTCGACGCCGTCGTGCTCGAGGAGCCGGCCTGGGCCGAGGTCCAGCGGCTCAAGACCTTCCAGGGCGCGCTGCGCAGCGTCTTCACGTCGCCCACGCTCCCGACGCCGCTCGCGGTCGCGCTGCGCGGGGCCGACGCCGACGCGGCGCAGCGCCTCCGCGCGGCCCTCCTCGGCCTGCGCGAGGACGCGGCCGGGCGCGAGCTGCTCACGACCCTCCAGCTCACCGGCTTCGAGGCCGTCGACGCCGCGGCGCTCGCGGCCGCCGCGGCGCGCTACGACGAGGCCGCGGCCCCCGCCGGGGAGGGCGGGCGATGACCCGGGCCCGCGGCGCGCGGCGCGCGCCCCTCTCCGCGCTCGTGGCCCTCGGCGCGCTCGTCGCCCTCCAGGGCTGCGCCGCGGGCGGCCCGCGCCCGCCGGCCAACGACGACGAGCGCCGCCTGTTCGAGGAGGAGGCCGGGATCTCGCGCAGCCCCGACGACGTGGAGCTGCGGATCGCCGCGTCGCGCCGCTGCCTCATGCTCGTCGACTGGCCGGGCAGCGAGCGCTCCGACCGCCTGCAGTACGCCGAGCGCGCGCTCCTGCACGCCGACGCCGTGGTCCGGCTCGACGGCGACCGCGTGGAGGGCCACTTCTACCGCGCCGTCTCGCTCGGGCGGATCCTCGAGCTGTCGCGCTTCCCGAACCCGGCGCAGATCGGGCAGCTCGAGGCCGCGGGCCTGCGCGCGCGCGAGCTCGACCCGGGCTTCTCGGCCGGCGGCCCGCTGCGCCTGCTCGCCATGCTCTACCACCGCGCGCCGGCCTGGCCGATCGGTCCGGAGGACGCGGGCGAGGACGAGGTGATCGAGGGCCTGTTCCTCGAGGCGATCCGGCTCGGGCCGCGCTGCGTCGAGAACCGCGTCGGCTACGCGGAGTATCTGCGCGACCGGTCGCGCGAGGAGGACGCCCGCGCGCAGGTCCGCGCCGCGCGCGAGCACTTCGACGCGGACCCGCTGCTCGTCGCCTCGCCGCACGAGCGCCCCGCGCTCGCCCAGCGCCTCGAGGCCCTCGAGCGCAAGCTGACCCCGCCGGGCTGACGGGCCGCGGGGAGGGCCCCTGCGCTCCCGGCACGAGCCCCGGGGGCGCGCGGGGGCTGGGCGTGGCCGCGCGCGTGAGGCCAGCGGCCGCGTGGACCGGCGAGCTCGCGTCGACCTCGGCGCGGGTCGAATGCGCGCGCGCGGCCGGACGTCGACCCCTATACTCGCCCGCCTCGCCGCACCCCGCGGCCCCGGGGCGGTCGGACATGCTCGAGCCCGGCACCGTCGTCGCCGACCGCTACCGCGTCCTCGCGCCGCTCGCGCAGGGGGGCATGGGCGCGGTCCTCGTCGCCTGGGACGCGCGCATGGACGAGCGCGTCGCGCTCAAGGTCACGACGGCCGCGGGCGCGCGGCAGGACGAGCTGCGGGCGCGGTTCCGGCGCGAGGCGCGGCTCGCGAACCGGCTCGGGCGCGCCGGCCCCGGGTTCGTGCGCGCGCGCGACTGGGGCGAGCTCGAGCACGGGCGGCTGTGGCTCGTGCTCGACCTGGTCGAGGACGCGCGCCCGCTCGCGCTGCTCGAGGGCGACCGCGCGGCGCGCCTGCGGCGCGTCCGCGCGGCCGCGGCGCTCGTGGCCGAGGCCCACGCGCTCGGCGTCGTGCACCGCGACCTGAAGCCCGGGAACCTGCTCGAGGACCCCGCGGGCCGCGTGTACCTGACCGACCTCGGGCTCGCGAAGGTGGCGGACGACGCGGACCCGCTCCCCGACGCGGCCGGCGCCGACCCGACCGGCGGGCCCACGGCCGAGGGCGTCGGCATGGGGACGCCCGGCTACATGGCGCCCGAGCAGCTCGACGACGCGCGCGGAGCGACGCCCGCGGCCGACGTCTACGCGCTCGGCGTGCTCCTGTTCGTCGCGCTGACCGGGCGCCCGCCCTATCCGGGGGGGCTGCGCGAGGTCGCGAAGGCGCAGGCCCGCGTCGGCGCGGGGAGCGCCCCCGCGCCGCGTCCGCGCGACCACGACCCGTCGGTGCCGGCCGCGCTCGACGGCCTGTGCGTGGGAGCGCTCGCGAGCGCGCCCGCGGACCGCCCCGCCGACGGAGCCGCGTTCCTCGCCGCGCTCGACGCGGCGCTCGCCGAGGCCGGGGCGCTCGGCGCGCCCGGGCCGAGCCCGTCCGCCGACGTGGCGGCGCCGACGGCCCCGACGGCGCTCCTGGGCGACGCCGCCGGCGCGCCCCTGGCCCCCGGCGCGGGCCCGACGCTCGGCGCCGGCCCGACGTCGCTCGCGGGCGGCGCCC
>JANJTH010000086.1 GCA_024711205.1 Planctomycetota bacterium
CGTCGCGCGCCGCGCGGCGGCCTCGACGGCGAGCGGCCCCTGGACCCGGCGCGCCTGCGCCGCGCGCTCGAGCGCCTGGAGCGTGAACGTGCCCACCAGCCCGGTCGGCTGCACGCCGTGGGCGCGCTGGAAGGCCCGGAGCTGCTCCTGGGTCGTCGGCCCGAGCTGCCCCGTCGCCGCGACCCCGAACCCCAGCCCCGTGAGGACCCGCTGGACGGCCTCGACGGCGGGGCCCTGGTGCCCGCGGTCGAGGACCGCGGCGCCCCGCTCGACGTCCGCGAGCGCGGGCGCCGAGCGCCAGCCCTGCGCCGAGGCGACGTCGGCCGCGACCGACGCGAGGGCGGCGACCAGGAAGAGGTGGCGTGGGGCGCGGGCGCGCGAGCGCGTGTTCATCGGGTCCTCCGATCGACCCTCTTCGCAAGGCTCGTGCCCCCGCGAGGCCCGAGCGCGCGGGGCCATGCGGCCGAGGATCCGTGCCACGGTCGCGGGCCTCCGACGCGCGTCGCGAAGTCGCGACGATCGCTTGCCGCCGTCAGCCGGAGGGGCCCCGCTCGCGCCGGGTCCAGGCCGCGCTCGGCCCCGGCGCGGCCTGACTCCCCCGGGCGCTCGGCCGAGCCCGGCCCTCGCGCTCCGCTCGTGTGGGGACCACGCCATCCAGGCCGCTCGCCTCGCGCTGCCCTCGGGCCTCGCGCTGCCCGTGGAAGGGCTCCCGACGTTCGAGCGTCGGCCCTGCTGGAGGCCTCGGATTGGCTCGTGATTCGCACGGCGTCCCTCGCGCGACGGGGCCGGCTCGCGCTGGACACCCCGGGATGCGCGGAGGCGACGTGACCTACGACGACGACCAGCACTCCCCCGGACCCCGGGCCCAGGGGGCCCGGGACGCTCGTGAGACCGCTCCGGGGGCCGGCCTCGTGACGCGGATCGTCGGCCGAACGCCGTGGGGCCCGCTCCTGGCCGGGGGCCTCCTCGTGCTCTGGGCCGCGCCGGCGGCCGCGCAGCCGCGCGACGGGTTCGTCGACGTGCTCGACCCCGACCCGGACCGGGCGCGCTCGCCGCGCCTGACCTTCGACCGGGCCCGGGCCTACGCCGCGCTGCTGGCCCGGGCCCGGGCCGAGGGGGCCAGCGCCGACCACCTGGCCTACCTCGACCGGGGTCTCGAGGGCTCGCCGTTCCGCGACGACGTGGCCCGGACCCCCGAGCGGCTCGGGCGGGGCCGCGAGGGCGCGCGCGAGGCGGCCGCCCGCCCCGGGGACGCGCCGTTCCCCGCGCGCGGGGCGCGCCCGCGGCTCGAGGCCGGGCTCGACTTCCTCCACCCCGACGTGCAGCAGGCCTGCCTGATCGTCGGCCGCGTCGACGACGACGGGCGCCTGGTCGCGCGCTGGTCGGGTCGGCGCGCGCTCGAGCCGGACCAGTGCTGGAGCGCGACGAAGCACCTCCAGGCGCTCCACGTCGCGAGCCGGCTGGGGACGGTCGCGCCCGAGGTCGCGCTCGACGCGACGCGCCTGCGCGACGCGGCCGGGCGCACGCTCGAGACGGCCCGGCTCCTGCGCGAGATCGTGAGCTACGAGGCCGGGGTCGGGCGCTCGAACGCGGGCGCCGCGACGCTCGGGGCGCTCTCCCCGCGGGCCGGGCGCGAGGCCTGGAACGAGCGGCACACGGGCAACGACCACGACTTCCGCGGGAACTACGGGCTCGCGCCGCTGCTCGCGGCGCCGACGCTCGTGGGGCCCGACGGGCGGGTCCTCCTGCGGGCGCCCGCGAGCGAGGGGCCCGCCGGGCCGAACCTCGTGTCCGTCTACGACCTCGCCCGCCTGACCGCGACGGCCGCCTGGCACCGGCTCGTCGCGCAGGAGGCGCGGCTCGAGGGCGCGCAGGCGCGCGGGGTCGAGCCCGTGCTGCGCGCGCTCGGCCACGACCCGGCGCGCTACGTCGAGGTCGCGCTCGACGCGCTCGGCGTGACCGCCCGCGTCCGGGAGGTCGCGATCGCGAGCAAGCTCGGCTACGGCGTGCGGTCCGCCACGGGCCTGCCGGAGATCGCGTGGGTCGTCGCCGCGACGCTCGACGACGCGCGGACCGCGCCGCCCGTGCGCCGGCGGTTCGTGCTCGCGCTGCGGGCGACGGGCCGCGACCCCGTCGCCCTCGACGCGCGCGTCGCGGCCGAGGTCACCGAGGTCCTGCGGCGCGTGCTCGACGAGGAGCCCTGAGGCCGGGCTGGACCCAGCAGGCCGCGCCGCGGACCGCGCCGGGCGCTACGCGTCGTCGAGGTCGCGCGGGCGGAGGTGCTCGACGAGCCGCCAGGCGCCGGGCGCGCCGGCGGCCTCCGCCCACGAGTCCCCCTCGCCGGCGAGGAGGAGCGCGTTCGCGGTCGTGAGGCCGACGTGCTGGCCCGTGAGCCACGCGGCCGCCTCCTCCCAGCCCGGGTTGTGCCCGAGCGCGAGCACGGTCTCGAGCTCGTCGGGGACCTCGTCGAGGGCGGCCCGGAGCGCGTCGGTCCCCGCCAGGTAGAGCGCGTCGAGGAACGCGACGTCGACGAAGCGCCCGAGCTCGGGCGCCATGAGGGCCCACGTCTCGCGGGTGCGCTCGGCCGTGCTCGACAGCGTCCGGTCCGGCACCCAGCCGAGCGCCGCGAGCCGCCGCGCGACGCGCGGCGCGTCGTGGCGCCCGCGCGCGTTGAGCGGCCGCGCGTGGTCGCTCGAGGCCCCCGAGCTCCAGTCGCTCTTGGCGTGGCGCATGACGATCAGGCGGCGTTGCACGGGCACCTCCGCGATAGCCGCGGATCTTCGCGAGGGGACCCGTCGGAGGCCAGCCCCGCGGCTCGGCGTCGTGACAGGGGGCGCGCCGTCCCGCGGTCGAGGGCGGCACCGGGACGCTCGTCGAGCTCGGAGCTCGGCGGGCGCGGGCGGCCCGCGCGTCGGTCGTGCGCCCGCGTCCCCGCAGCGCGGTCCGGTACCTCCAGTGGTAGCTCAACGGTAGAGCAAGAGGCCCTTCACCTCTCGGTTGCAGGTTCGACTCCTGCGCACTGACCCGGGTGCTCCAACCAGCGCCCGACCTCCAGCAGCGAGGTCCTTCGACGGCGCGCCCCCGCGGCGCGCCCCGCCCGCGCCC
>JANJTH010000834.1 GCA_024711205.1 Planctomycetota bacterium
GCGGACGGGCGCGCAGCCGGGGGCCGCGCGCCCGGCCCCCCAGGATCAGGAGCTCGCCCGTGCCGGTCGCTGAGGCGCGCCCGCGCCGCGCCGGGGCGCCCCCCGCGGGCGTCTACGTCGCGCACGACTGGCCGGACGTCCCGGGCGTCGCGCGCCGGCGGCGCGCGTTCCGCCCCGACCTGCTCGAGCTCGCCTGCGACGTCGTCGTGATCGGCTCGGGCGCCGGCGGCGCCGTCATGGCGGCCGAGCTCGCCGAGGCCGGGCTCGACGTGGTCGTGCTCGAGGAGGGTGGCTACCACGGGACCGAGGAGTTCACGGGCGACGCGGCCCGGGCCGTGCGCACGCTCTACCGCGACGGCGGCGCGCAGATGGCGCTCGGCGCCCCGCCCGTGACGTTCGCCGAGGGGCGCTGCGTGGGCGGGTCGACCGTGATCAACGGCGGCATGTCCTGGCGCACGCCCGAGAAGATCGTCGAGCGCTGGCGCATGGAGCACGCCGTCGCGGGCACGGGCGACCTCGCGCGCCACTTCGAGCGCGTCGAGCGGTTCATCTCGGCGCGCCACCAGGACGAGGGCACGGTCGGGCGCGACAACGAGCTGCTCCGGCTCGGGGCCGAGCGCAAGCGCTGGGACACGATCCCGAACGTGCGCAACCAGGTCCACTGCGCGGGCTCGAACAACTGCGCGTTCGGCTGCCCGACGGGCGCCAAGCGCTCGACGCTCGTCAGCTACCTGCCGCGGGCGCTCGCCTTCGGGGCGCGCGTGCTCGCGCACTGCCGCGTCGACCGCGTGCTCCTGCAGGGCAAGCGCGCGCTCGGCGTCGACGCGCGGGTCCTCGGCCCCGGGGGCGTCACGGCGCACCGGCTGCGCGTGCGCGCGCGGCGGACCGTGGTCGCCGCGGGCGCCGTCCAGACGCCGGCGCTGCTCCTGCGCTCCGGCGTGCGCTCGCCCTCGGGCGCCCTCGGCCGGCACCTGACGCTCCACCCGAACGCCAAGGTCAGCGCGATCTTCGACGAGCGGGTCGAGGGCTGGAAGGGCGTGCACCAGGCCTTCCAGGTGCGCGAGTTCCAGGAGGAGGGCTTCCTCATGGCGGCGGTGAACATCCCGCCCTCGACGCTCGCCATGACGCTGCCCTACTACGGGCGCGCCATGACGGACGTGCTCGACGCCTACGACCGGACGGTCGTGGGCGGGATCCTCGTCGAGGACACGGTCTCGGGGCGCGTGCGCGCGGTCGGCGGGCAGGCGGTCGCGACCTACGCGCTGTCGGACTTCGACGCCGAGCGGATCGTGCGCGGGACCGCGCTCCTCTGCGAGCTCCTGTTCGAGGCGGGCGCGAAGCGGATCGTGCTCCCGTTCGAGGGGCAGCGCGACCTGCTCGGGCCCGACGACGTGCGGCGGCTGTTCGCGCGCCCGATCCCGAAGGCGTCCATGGAGGTCGTGACCGTGCACATCATGGGCACGGCCCGCATGGGCGAGGACCCGACGCGCCACGTGTGCGACAGCTTCGGGCGCATCCACGAGGCCGACGGGCTCGTCGTTTCGGACGCGAGCCTGTTCCCCGGCCCGATCGGGGTGAACCCCATGGAGACGATCATGGCCCTGAGCACCCGCAACGCCGAGCGCCTGCTCGAGACGTGGTCGTGAGCGCGCAGGCGACCGCGCCGGACTCGGCCCCGACCGCCGCCCCGGCCGGGATCGGCGCCGGCCCCTGGGACGCGCCGGGCCCGCTGCCGAGCGAGGACTACCGGGCGATCGCGCACCTGGGCCCCGAGGAGCTCGAGGCGCTCATGCTGCGCGGGACGACGCCCGACCTCGACGCGCTCGTCGGCTGGGAGCACCGCGGGCTCAACCTGTCGTGGTGGCAGCGGCGCTCGCCGATCGAGAAGTTCGTCAAGGGGCTCTACCGCAAGCCGGACGGGACCGTGTGGGGCTACAACCTGCCGGTCGTCCAGGACGGGGTCGGCCGCCCCTGGCGCGCGAAGCCGAGCGACGAGGCGCCGAAGCGGTTCGGCTTCTACCGGGTCTCGCCGGTCGACTCGACGGCGAAGGACAACCTCTACCTGCGCGCGCTCCTGCTCGACTACGGGCGGGGACCCAACCCGCGGCTCGACCCGTCGCGGACGATCCGCGACTACCTCGTGCAGGTCCGGCCCGATCGCCCCGACCTCCTGCTCGGGAAGGCCTACCTCGCGCTCGGCCCCGCGCGGCCGGCGGTCGGGTTCTTCCTGCTCGAGCGACGGCGGCGGACCGACTACGTCGGGCCGTGACCGCCGCGCCCGGGCCGCACGGACCGACAGCCGGCGCGGAGGCGGGCGGGCCGGTGATCCCCGGGCACGACCTCGTGCGCCCGCTCGCGCGCGGCGGCATGGGGCAGGTGTGGGAGGCCGTCGACCGCGCGACGGGCGCGCGGCGCGCCGTCAAGACGGTCGCCCCGGGCCTCCTGGGCGACGAGGCGGTCGAGGCCACGCTGCGCCTGCGGCGCGAGGCAGAGCTGCTCGCGCGCCTCGACCACCCCGGCGTCGTGCGCGTCCACGCGGCGGGGCTCGAGGCGGCGCGGCCGTGGGTCGTGCTCGCGCTCGCGCCCGGGGGGACCGTCGCGGACCTGCTCGCGCGCGGCCCGCTCCCCGTGCCGCACGCGCTCCGGCTCGCGCGCGAGGTCGCGCAGGCGCTCGCGCACGCGCACGCGCGCGGGGTCGTGCACCGCGACGTGAAGCCCTCGAACGTCGCGCTCGGCGAGGACGGCCGGGCCGTGCTGCTCGACTTCGGCGTCGCGCGCAGCCTGCGCCCGAGCACGCAGCGGCTCACGGAGGCGGGCGCGGTCCTCGGGACGCCGGGCTTCCTCGCGCCCGAGCAGGCGCGCGGCGACGACGGCGACGCGCGCGCCGACGTCTACGGGGCGGGCGCGCTCCTGTTCGCGATGCTCACGGGGCGCCCGCCGTTCGAGGGCGACGGGCCGTGGGCCACGCTCGAGGCGGTCGCGACGCGGCCGCCCACCCCGCCGAGCGCGCTCCGCAAGGACGTGCCCGCGGCGGTCGACCGCGTCGTGCTCGCCGCGCTCGCGAAGCGCCCGGCGGACCGCCCCGCCGACGCCGAGGCGCGCGCGCGCGCGCCCGCCGCCCCCCCGCGGGAGAGCGGCCGGGGGGGGAAGAGGG
>JANJTH010000144.1 GCA_024711205.1 Planctomycetota bacterium
CCGGCTCGGGCGCGGGCGCCTCGGGCGGCGCGCGGCCCGGCTCACCCTCCGGCGCCGCCGCGGGCGCCTCGGGCGGCTCGGTGACCCCTGCGCCCTCGGGCTCGGGCTCGGCCCCGCCGCAGCCGGCGAGGGCGAGGACGACCGCGGCGACGAGCGACCTGCGTGGGCGGACGGAGCGGAGCACGGGGCACCTCGGCTGCCGACAGGCTAGCCTGCGGCGCGGCTCCCCGACCACGGGGCCACGCGCGCTGGCCGGCCACGCGAGAGGGCTCGAGCGGGCGCGACGACGCCTGCGCGCCGGCCGGGCGATCGCGCCGGGACAGCGCGCCGGGACAGCGCGCAGGACCAGCGCGCCGGGCCGGGGTCACAGGTCGCGGGCGCGGCGGATCGCGTCGGCCCCGAGCCGGGCCCGGATCCGGTCGATCGCGGGGTCGACGGCAGGGCGAGGCGACGCCGCGGGGCCGTCCTGCCGGGGACCGGCCCCCTCGGCCCGCGCCGGAGACGCGGGCGCGACGGCGTCCTCGTCGAACAGGAGCCGCTGCCTGGGCCCGTCGACCTCGGCGGCCGGCGCCTGGAGCGCGACGCCGAGCAGCCGCACGGGGCGCCCGCCCTGGGCGACCGCGGCCCGCACGAGGTCCCAGGCGACCGCGAACACGGCGTCCGTCGCGGCCGTGGCCTCGGGGAGGCCGCGCGCGCGCGTGCGGGTCGTGAAGTCGTCGAACCGCACCTTGACCTGCACCGTGCGCCCGCGCAGGCCCTCGCGCCGGGCGCGCGCGGTCACCTCGTCGGCGAGGTTGGAGACGACGCGGCGGATGGCGGCCTCGTCGCGCAGGTCGCGCGCGAACGTCGTCTCGTGGGAGATCGACCGCCGGCCGCCGCCGCCCCGACCGCCGGCGTCCTCGCGCGACGCGGGCTCGCCGCGCGCGAGCGCGCGCCAGGCGAGGCCGCCCGCCCCGAGCCGACGCGCGACCTCGTCGGGGTCGAGCGCGGCCAGGTCGCCCAGCGTCGCGAGGCCGAGCGCGCGCAGGCGCGGCGCCGTCGCCGGCCCGACGCCCGGCAGGCGCTCGATCGGGAGCGGCGCGAGCCAGGCCCGCAGCTCGACGGGGTCCGCGGGCGCCTCGAGCAGCCCGTCGGGCTTGCCCAGGTCGCAGGCGAGCTTCGCGACGTGGCGCGTCGTCGCGACGCCGACGGACACGACGAGCCCGACCTCGGCGCGCACGGCCGCGCGCAGCGCGCGCCCGGCCTCGCGCGGCGGGCCGTGCAGGCGCTCGGTCCCGGTCAGGTCGAGGCTGGCCTCGTCGAGCGAGAGCGGGCGCACGTCGGGCGAGAAGCGCGCGAACACGGCGAACACCGCGCCGGAGAGCGCGCGGTAGCGCTCCGGCCGCGGCGGCCGCACGACGAGCCCGGGACAGCGCCGGACGGCCTCGGCCATGGGCATGGCCGAGCGCACCCCGCGCGCGCGGGCGGCGTAGGAGCACGAGGCCACGACGCCCCGCCCCGTCGCCGGTCCGCCCACGGCGAGCGGCAGGCCAGCCAGCGCCGGTTCGTCGAGGACCTCGGCCGCGGCGAAGAAGCAGTCCAGGTCGGCGTGGAGCCAGACGCGGGGAGGCCGCGCAGGGCGCCCCGGCGTCTCGCGGGGGTCAGCCACGGGCCCCCGCCCCCTCGCGCGCCGGCGCGGCCGCCGCGTCGCCCGTGAGCCCCGCGCCGAAGGCCGCCAGGCGCGCCCGCACGCGGCGGCGGAGCGCGCCGGGGAGGCCGGGCTCGTCGGGGAACGCCCGCTCGAGCGCGGCGCGCAGGGCGGCGCTCGTCACGACGGTCGCGAGGTCCGCGAGGGCGGCGTCGGTCCAGTCGCAGCAGCGCGCGACGAAGGCCCGCAGGTCGGCCTGCAGCGCCTCGGCGCCGCGGGCGGCGAGCCGCTCGGGAGGGATGCGCGCCGCGAACGCGGCGGCGCGCCGCTCGAAGCGCGCGACCCCGGGGACGAGCGGGTGCGTGTGATGCCGCTCGTGCGCCTCGACCCCGAGCAGGAGCCAGCGTGAGACCCAGCCCGGGACCACGAGCGAGCGCGTGTGCGCGACCTGCTCGCGCGCCGCGAGCGGGCGCGCCCGTGCCCCCGCGGCCACCCGCTGGGGCACGGGCTCGTGCTGCGAGAGGATGAGCTGGTCCTCGACCAAGAACGCGAGGGCGAGCGCGGGGCCGCAGGCCCAGGCCAGGCGCACGGGCCCGAGCGCCCAGGCCAGCGCCGCCCAGGGGGTCGCGGTCCCGGCGAGGTTCAGGGCGAGGGGCGCGCCTCGGCCGGGGAGCAGGCGCGCGAGCCCCGGCAGGTGCCAGGAGTTCGAAAGCCGGTCGTGGAGCGAGACGAGCGGCAGCCCCGTCCACCACAGGAGGTCGACGAGCAGGAGGTGCAGCCGCCCCCGCGCCCGCGGCGCGAGCCCTGCCGTCGTCGGGTCGAGGTCCTGCCAGCCGGTCCAGCGATGGTGGAGCGCGTGGACGCGGCGCCAGGCCAGGAAAGGGATCCCGGCCGCCACCCCCGCGAGCCGCCCCGCGGCGCGGTCCACCGCGCGCAGACCGGTGAGCGTCCCGTGCCCGCACTCGTGGAGGAGGACGAACCACTGCACGAAGGCGAGCGCGAGGAGCGCCTGGCCCGGCGCCCAGGCGAGGCCGGGCGGCTCGAGCGCGAGCGCGGCGCCCGCGGCCGTCGCCGCCGCGACGCGGAGGGGCAAGAGGCCGCCTTGGCGCGGGTCGGGGCCGGGCACCCCAGCAGTCTGGCGGAGGCCGGCGGGCCCGGCCAGGCGGGTCAGGCGGGGCCGGTCACGGCGACCGAGGCGCGCCGGCCTGCGGGGACGGGCCGGGGGCGAGCGCGGCGCGCAGCGCGGCGAACGCGCACAGGAGCGCGAAGCAGGCGCTCAGGCCCGCGGCCAGGTCGTCGGTCACGAGCAGGCCATGGAGCCGGAACGGGGCCAGGTCGGCCCAGATCGTCGTGACGCCGGCGCCGACCAGCGCGCCCGGCGTCGCGACCAGCGCGACGAGGGACACGAGCTCCTCGCGCAGGGGGCGGCGCGGGCGGCGCAAGGCCCCCCAGGCGAGCACGCACCACGCGGGGGCGAGCGGCGCGACCAGGAGGCCCACGAACAGCGCCATGCCCTGGACGTGGGGGCGCGCCGCGAGCTCGGAGAGCAGCCCGAACGTGGCGAGGCCACCCACGAGCGGGGCCTGCCCGGCCAGGCTCCACAGCCAGAGCCGGAGCGCGGCCCCCTCCACCAGGGCCAGGCCCTGCGCGGCCAACGTGCACACGAAGGCGAAGAGCACCAGGAGCCCCCAGCCGGCGAGCATGGCGTTCCCGGCGGCGAGGAGCAGCCCGCACACGTCGCAGGGGCCACCGCTCCACGCGAAGAACTCGGCGTCGAAGACGGCCGCGGCCACGGCGAGTTCGAGCCCCACGAGGAGCCAACCGAGCGCGGGGGCCGCGAGCAGCCAGGTGGGGCGACGGTCGTCCGTCGGCGAGCCCCCAGGCACGAGGGACGCGGGCAGCGGTTCGCGGCCGAAGGGCATGTCCCGACGATACAGGGCGCGCGGGGGCGGCCGAAGTCCGTCACACGGCGTCCCTCGCTCGGCGGGCCCTCCGGGGCGCGCGTGACGCTCAGAGGGGACCGGGGTCGGACCCCGCATGCGCTGGCTCCTCGATCGCGTGACGGCCCTCCAAGGCGAGGCTCACCGCCGCCCCGACGACGGAGCGCTCGCGCTCGAGCTCGCGATCGCCGAGAAGCTGCTCGGGCGGATCGAGCCGGCGTTCGCGGGCCTCCGCCTGGCGCTCGAGCGCCTGCCGGCCGACGACGTCCCGGGCCGACAGCGCGCGCTGTTCGTGCTCGGCCTGACGTGGGGCGACGTGCGGCGCCCCGACGAGGCCGTACGCTGCTTCGAGGCGACCGCGCGCCTCGGCCCCGACACGCGCTGGGGCCAGGCCGCGACCGCCTACGCCGCGGCCTACCGCGAGCACCACGCGCTCGACTGAGCGGCCCCGCCGCGAGGCGGGCGAGCAGGTGGAGCACCGCCTCCCCGTGTTCGTGGGCAGGGCGGCATGCCTTCGCTCTCGTAGGGCCGGGGCTCATTCCGGCTCGACCCTGCGGCTCGCCAGGGCGAAGCGGGGGTGGACCTCGCCGCGACGAGGGCGGGCCCGACTGAGGTGAGGCCCCAGGGCCAGCAGCCGCCCTCGTGCCTCGGCCCCCGGGAGCGGCGACCGCCCGACGTGGCGCCGACCGCCCCGGACGCCCCACCTCGCGGGGAACTCCAGCGCCCAAGAGCGCGTGTCTGCCTGCGGGGAACGTGGGCAGCCGCCTGCGCCGGGTGCGCTGCACGCGCCGCGCGCGCCAGCCCGCCCCGGGGGAGGATCCGTGGCTGGGTCGAGGATCGGGACTTGGGCCCGGACCGTGGCGCCGTGCGCCGCGGTCGTATTCGCGGCGGTGACCGCGCGCGCGCAGGCGCCGGCGGCGTTCGCGCACGTCCAGACCGACAAGCCGGCCTACCGGCTCGGCGAGACCGTGTGGTACCGGGTGCACCGCCCGGCGGGCGCGGAGCCCGGCGCGCTGTCGCTCGAGCTCGAGGGCCCCGACGGCGCGGTCTGGGCCACGCAGGCGGTCGGCCCCGCGGGCGACGGGTCGCTGTTCCTCGACCCCGCCCGCCCGGGCGGCGCGTGCGCGCTCGTCGTCCGGCGGGCGGGCCGCGCGCTCCACCGGCGCGAGCTCACGGTCTACGACGTGCGCCCCCGGCAGCTCGACCTGACGCTGCGCGTGCTCGGCGAGCACCACTTCCCGGGCGACGAGGTCCGCGCGGCGGTGCTCGTGCGCGACCTCGCGGGCCGCCCGCTCGCGGGCGTGCGGGCGGGCTGGCGGGCGAGCTTCGGGGCCGTCGTCGTCACGGGCGAGACCGAGCCCACGGACGCCGAGGGCGGCGTCGTGCTCCGCCTCCCGCTCCCGCCCGCGGCGCTCGACGACGGGCACCTCGCGGTCGGCGTCGAGCACGGCAAGCGCCTCGAGGCGGTCGCGCGGCCCGTCGTCGTGAGCGCGTCGGTCGGGGCGGTCGACTTCTTCCCCGAGGGCGGGGCCGTGGTCCCCGGGCCGGCGCCGGGGCGCGCGCACCGCGTCGGCGTGCTCGTGCGCGACCTCGACGGGCGGCCGACCGCGGCCGAGGGCCGCGTCGTCGACGCCGCGGGCCGCGTCGTCGACGCCCTCGAGGCCGACGCGCGCGGGTGCGCCGTGGTCGTGGTCCCCTACGAGGGCGACCAGCGCTACTTCGTCGAGGTCGTCCGGCCCGCGGGCGTCGGCGAGCGGTTCCCGCTCCCGGGGCCGACCGGGCACCCCTACGGCCTCCGGCTCGAGGCGACCGCCCGCGACGGCCTCCGGGCGTGGGTCCGCGCGGCCGAGGGCGCGCGCGTGCTCCCGCGCCTCGAGGTCCTGCGCCTCCGCGGCGGCGCGCTCCTCGACCGGGCGGTCGTGCGCGGCCTGAAGGCCGGCGCCGAGGTCGCGGTCGACCTCCCGGCGGAGGCGAGCTACGCGGTCGACGAGTTCGTGCTCACGGGCGGCGACGTCACGTGGGCCCGCGCGGCGGCCGTGCGCGGCCGCCGCTGGCCGCTCGAGGTCACGGTCCGGCCCGTGGACGCGCCGGGGCTCCTCCGCGGCGACGTCGCGCTCGAGGTGCTCGCGCGCCGCGACGGGCGCCCCGCGCAGGCCGACCTCGCGCTGTCGGTGTTCCGCGACCCGGGGGCCGCCTTCCCGCCGCGGAGCGCGCTCGCGGCCCGGGCGCTCCTCGCCCCGCTGCTCACGCCCGCGCTCGGGGACGCCCCGGTGCCCGACGCGCTCGACGACCTGTTCCCGACCGGCGCCCCCGCGGGCCTGGACGGCACCGGCGCGGACGACGCCGGCGCGCCGCCGTCGCCCGAGGCCGCGCGGGCGGCCGCGCGCCGCGAGGCGTTCGTCCTCGTGCACGCCGCGTGGGCCTGCCCGCCGGACGGCCTGCCTGCGCCCGCCCCGCGGGCG
>JANJTH010000153.1 GCA_024711205.1 Planctomycetota bacterium
GGCGTCGCCGGCCCCGCGGGCGGCGCCGTGGGGCCGGGGCGGCTCGCGTCGCCCCGGGCCGGGGAGCGCCCCGGCGCCGCCTGGAAGCGCTCGGGGCAGCGGGCGCTGCAGAAGTGGTGCGTGACGCCCTCGTGCTCGAGGCGCCCGGCGGCGTCCGCCGGCGCGAAGCGCATGCCGCACACGGGGTCGGTCACGTGCGCGGCGTCGGGCCCGGGGGCCGCGGGCGGCCCGGCGGCGCCGGCGTGGCAGGTGGCTTGGTCGTGGTCGTGGTCGTGGTCGTGGGCTCGGTCGTGGGCGTGCAAGGTCGGCATGGGTCTCTCCTCCCGACCTCGCCGACGCGACGCCCTCCGCGGCCTTACACCCCCTCGGGTCCGCGCCCGGTCTCCCCGCAGGTGCACTCGAGGCAGCCGTGCGCGGTGCAGGTCCCGCAGACGCGCTCGAGCTCGCGCTTGAGCGCCAGGCGCGCGCGGTGCAGGCGGACGCCCGCGTTGTTCGCGGTGATCCCGAGCTCGCGGCCGACCTCGGCGAGCGAGGCCCCCTCGAGCTCGGCGCGGCGGAGGACCGTCGCGTATCCGGGCTTGAGGAGCGGGAGCAGCGCCCCCACGCAGGCGCACACCTCGGCGCGCAGCGCGTCCTCGTCCTCGACGCCCTCCCGCAGCCCGCGGGCCTGCGCCTCGAGCCGGCGCTGCTCGGCCGCGCGGCGGCGGTGCAGGTCGGTCACCGCGTTGCGGAGGAGCCGGAAGAACCACGCGACGGCGCTCTCGCCGTCGCGGAGGGCGCCGAGCCCGTCGAGGCCCTTGACGAACGCGGCCTGGAGCACGTCCTCGGCCGCCTCGCGGCCCCCGACGCGCGGGGTCAGGAAGCGCAGGAAGCGCTCGTGCTGCGCCAGGAGGACCTCGAGCGCCTCGTCCGACGAACCCACGCGCGCGAGCTTACCGCGGGCGACCGCCCCGCCAGGGGCGACCGCCCGCCGGTCGACGGCGCCCCGGGTCAGGTCGCCCGCAGCGCGAAGGGGATCGTCAGGACGCGGCCCGCGCGCCGGACCTGCAGCCAGAGCTTGTAGAGCCCGGCCCGCGGGAAGGTCGCCTCGAGCGTCAGGTGCGCGGCCGCGCCGCGCGCGGCGGCGCGGCCGCCGTGGCCTGCGTGCCCGCCGTGGCCTGCGTGCCCCCCGTGGCCCGCGTGCCCGCCGTGGCCCGCGTGGGCGTGGACGAAGTACGCGAGGTCCTCCGACACGGCGATCGCGTGCGCGGCCATGCCGAGCCAGGGCTCCAGGTCGACGGGCGCGCCCGTCACGTCCTCGACGACGACGTGGAGCGTCGTCGGCGCGCCGGCCCGCAGCGCGCTGCCGGGGGCGCCCACGAGCCAGGCCCGGACCGCGCCCAGGGTGGCGCCGCGTGTCGCGGCGCCGTCGAAGGCCGTCTCGGGCTCGAGCCGGGCCCGCGCGGGGCGGGCGTCCGCGGGGGCGAGCCGCGCGCGGCTCAGGACGGCGTGCGGCGACCCCGTCGGACGGTGCTCGGCGAACAGCGCGTACGGCGTGGGGCGCGCGAGCCGCAGGGTCGTCGAGAGCCCGCCGTCGGTCGCGAGCCGCGGGTGGACGTGGTGGAAGTCCACGAGGTCCTCGCTCACGGCGACGAGGTGCATGGCGCGCTCGTGGACCTCGTCGAAGCGCCGGACGGGCGCACCCCCGGGGCCCTCGACGCGCAGGTCCAGGGTGGTGGCGGCGCCCTGGGCGGGCGCCGGGCGCGCCGCGACGACGAGCCGATAGCCGGCGTGCTCCGCGAGGGCGGCGCCCCCGCCCGCGAGCGCGAGCCCGAGCGCGAGCGGCGACGCGCGGAGGAGGGGGCGCCCTCGCCGCGTGCGGGCGGGCGGGGTCGCGCGGGCTCGGGCCATGCGGGGCGTGATCGACGTGGACATGGAGACCTCGCTCGAGGCGCGCGCCCGAGGCCGGCCGGGCGCGCGGCGGTGGGGTGGTGGCCGGCCCGCTCCGCGGACGCGGCGCGCGCCGGGTCCTTACGGCGCGCCCGCGGTCGACCCTCGCGACCTCGTGCGCGATCGGCCCGAGGCCGCGCCGCGCCGCGCGGTGGACGCCGCGGCGCTCGTCTGCGCGCGCGGCGACACGGCGCCCGGCCTCCCCGCGACGTCGTTCGCGGCCCTGGCGGCGCGCCGCCTCGCGCGAGCGCGGGCACGACCCGCCGACTTCGCGCTCGGAAGCGCGCGGCAAACCGCCCGGATTCCGTGCGGTTTGCGCCGGACGGCGGGGCGGGCTCAAATCCACGAAGCTGCGCGGGCGACGCAGCGGCGAGGCGACCGACCGGTTTGGCCGACGACGTTCGCGAGGGAGCAGGGCGAGCAGACCCCGAGGCGGACCTCGTCGGGCCGATCTACGCGCACTCCCCGGTCCCCGCCTTCGTCTACGACCCCGCGACCGGCGCGATCCTCGACGCGAACCGCGCGGCCGCGGCGTGCTTCGGGGCACCGCTCGTCGGGCGGGACCTGCGCGGCCTGCTCGCCCCCGAGGAGCTCCCGCGCTTCGAGCGCGACGTCCTCGCGGGGGACGGGCCGACGGGGCCTGCGCGGACCGGGCGCTGGCGGCTGCGCCGGCTCGACCGCCCCGCGTCGTTCTGGGCCGACGTGGTGTCCGTCCCCGGCGCGTGGGCGGGGCGCCCGGCGCGCGTCGCGCAGTGCCTCGACGTCGACCACACGGTCGCCCTCGAGGAGCGCGAGCGTCAGGCCCGGGTCGAGCTGACCCGCGCCGACCGGCAGCGCGCGGCCATGCTCGACGCGCTGCCAGCCGCGCTCGCGCTCCTCGACCGCTCGGCCGAGGTCGTGGCCGTGAACCGCGCCTGGACGGACTTCGCCGGGCCCTGGGCCGGCCCCGCGACCTGCGTCGGCGCAAACTACCTGGACGTGTGCGACGCCGTGGTCGCGCGCGGGGACCCCGAGGCCGCGGACGCGGCCGAGGCGGCCCGCGGCCTGCGCGCCGTGCTCGCGGGCGAGCTCGCCGCCTTCTCGCACGAGTACGCCTGCCGGACCCCCGAGCGCGAGCGCTGGTTCCAGCTCTGGATCGCCCCCGTCGAGGGGACCGGGCGCCCCGAGGGCTGCGTCGTCACGCACCTCGAGGAGACCGAGCGGCGCGCGCTGCAGGAGCAGCTCGCGCAGGCGCAGAAGCTCGAGGCCGTCGGCCTGCTCGCGGGCGGGGTCGCCCACGACTTCAACAACCTGCTCACCGTCGTGCTCGGGCGCGCCGAGCTCCTCGCGGGCCGCGCCGACCTCGCGCGGGACGCCCTGGCCGAGCTCGACGTGATCCGGAGGGCCGGCGAGCGCGGCGCCGCGCTCACGCGCCAGCTCCTCCAGTTCAGCCGGCGGCGGCCCGGCCCGGCGGGTCGCGTCGCCGTGAACGAGGTCGCCGAGGCGGTCGCCGGCCTGTGCGGGCGGACGCTCGGGGAGCACGTGTCGGTCGCGCTGGCGCTCGACCCGGCGGCGGGCGAGGCCCCGGTCGACCGCGCGCAGCTCGAGCTCGGGCTCATGAACCTGCTCCTGAACGCGCGCGACGCGATGCCGCGGGGCGGCGTCGTCACCGTCCGCACGGCGGCGCGCGCGCTCGGCGCGGACGACGCGACCGCGGCGGGCGTCGCGCCCGGCGCCTGGCTCGAGCTCGCGGTGCGGGACGAGGGCGAGGGCATGAGCGAGGCGGTCCGCGCGCGCGCGTTCGAGCCGTTCTTCACGACGAAGCCGACCGGGCAGGGCTCGGGGCTCGGCCTCTCGACCGTCTACGGGGTCGTCCGCGCGGCCGGCGGCGCCGTCCGGCTCGAGAGCGCGCCCGGGCGCGGGACGACGGTCACGCTCCTCCTGCCGCGCGCGGACCCGGCCGCGCCGGCGGCGGACCCCGCCGCGGCCGGGCCGCCCCGGAAGGCCTCGGTCCTGCTCGTCGAGGACGACCCCGACCTGCGCGAGCTCGCGACCGAGCTGCTGCGCTTCCTCGGCTACGAGGTCCTCGTCGCCGAGGGCCCCGAGCACGCGCTGCGCCTGCTCGAGGGCGCGCCGCGGCTCGACCTGCTGCTCACGGACGTCGTCATGCCGGCCATGGACGGCCTGGCCCTGGCCGAGCGCGTCCGCGAGCGCCGGCCCGGCCTGCCCGTGCTCTACATGTCGGGCTACTCCCGCGACGTCCTCGAGCGGCGCGGGGTCGACCCGGCGAGCGTGCGCCTCCTCCACAAGCCGTTCTCGGCCCGCGCCCACGGCGACGCGGTCCGCGCGGCGCTCGAGGGCGCGCCCTGAGCGACGTGGGAGGACCGCGCCCGGCGGACCGACCGCAGGGAGGTCGGCCGAGCACGGGCCGAGCGCGGAGCGGGCTCGGGACGGGCCGGGGCGCGAGGCCCGGGCGTCAGGCGCCTGCGCCGGGACCGGGCTGGCTGGCCGCGGCCCGCAGCGCGTCGAGGCGCAGGCCCGTCAGCGGGTCGCGCAGCGCGGGCGCGACCTCGGCCGCGGGGTCGAGCACGAAGCGCCGGCTCCGGAAGCGAGGGTGGGGGACGAGGGCCGGCCCCGCGAGGCGGCGGGCCCCCTCGTAGAGCACGAGGTCGAGGTCGATCGGCCGCGGCCCGCGCCGGCCGTCGCGGCGCCGGCCGAGCCGCCGCTCGAGCGCGAGCAGGCCGCGCACGAGCTCGACCGGCGAGAGGCGCGTCTCGACGAGCGCCGCCGCGTTGAGGAACGGCCCCCCGTCGTCGGGCCGCTCGGGCGGCGTCTCGCGGGCGCGCGAGCGCGCCACGACCCGCGTGCCAGGGAGCCGGCCGAGCGCGGCGTACGCGCGCTCGAGCAGGGCGGCGCGCGGGCCCAGGTTGCTGCCGAGCGCGACGACGGCGCGGGCCACGCCGCTCAGCCGGCCGGGGGCGCCGCGGCCGCGCCC
>JANJTH010000202.1 GCA_024711205.1 Planctomycetota bacterium
GCCTTGGGCGGCGGGGGCCGCACGGGCGCCTGGGGCGCCGCCGTGGGCGAGCGCCGCCCGCGGGCCGGCTCGCCGCCCGCGGGGAGCGGGCCGGGGAGCTGCCCCTGCGCGACCCGCGCGAGGTCGGCCTGGAGCGCGCGCGCGTCCGGGTAGCAGGCGTCGGGCGAGGGCGCGAGGAGCCGGGCGAGCACGGCGCGCAGCCCCGGGGACACGGGGGGCGCCACGAGCCAGGGCGCGTCGGGCTCGGCGCGCTGATCCCCCGGCCCGGCCCGGCAGACGGCGTAGTAGACGATCGCGCCGATCGCGAACAGGTCGTCGCGCGCGTCGAGGCCGCGCGCGGCGTCGCCCGCGAGGAGGCCCGGCGACGCGCCGAGCAGGAGCCCGAGCCGCCCGCCCGGGCGGCAGCCGGCGACGGGGCCGTCGAGCAGGGCCGAGCAGGCGCCGAAGTCGCTCAGGTAGGTCCGCCCGTCGGCGACGAGCGCGCCGAGCGGGTTGAGCCCGCCGTGGACGACGCCGAGCGCGTGGACGACGCCGACCGAGCCCGCGAGGCTCTGCGCGAGCGCGATCGCCGTCGGCTCGGGGAGCGGCCCCTGCGCGCGCACGGCCGCGAGCGCGCGCCCGTCGAAGCCGACCGTGGCCGTGTAGAGCCAGCCGAAGTCCTCGTCGGCCTCGTCGATCCGGAGGATCGAGGGGTGCGGCGGCTCGAGCCCCGGGTTGCTCCGCTCGACGAAGCGCAGGCGGCGGGCCGCGTCCTGGCCCGTGCCGGGCGGGTACAGGCGGAGGAGCGCCTTGCGGTCGCCCTGCTGCGCCCACCACACGTCGCCGCCGATCCACTGGCCGCGCTGCTCGAGGAGCTCCCAGGGGCCGACCATGGCGCCCTCGGAGAACGAGAACGCCTGCGGGCCGGCCGCCTCGAGGGCGGCCTGCGCGAGCGCGCGGGCCTCGGCGAGCGCGGGCGCGGGCGCGAGCCCCGCCTGCGCGGCCTGGTCCCAGAGCGGCGTCGGGTCGGCCTCGCGACGCGCGAGCAGGTAGAGCAGCTTCGGCCCGGTGGTCGCGCCGAGGAGGATCAGGTCCTCGGCGAACGCCTGCTCGAGCTCGCTCCACGCCACGCCGGCGCGCCCCCTGCGCGCGCCGAGTGTAGACGACGCGGCGAGGCGCGGGGAGCGGGCAGGCCCGGGGCGGGCCCCTTCCCGTCACGCCCGCCGGCTTGCGCGCGGCGCCGCGGTCGACGACGTTGGCGATCGCTTGGGACCCCGCGCGCTCGACGACTCCCCCCGGCCCGTGGCGTGACCAGCCCCCCGCCGCGCGGCGCCCCCCAGGGGGCACAGCCGCCCCGGGATCCGCGTGGCGTCCCCGGGAGCGGGGCCTTCGCGCAGGCGTCGGGCCCGGGGGCGCGACCCGGGGCCGACCCACGCTGGGACCCGCGCGGGACGCCCGGGAGCGGGGCTTTCGCGCCGGCGCCGGGCGCCGGGGCGGCCCGGGGCCCGCGCGCGACGCCCGGGAGCGGGGCCTTCGCGCCGGCGCCCCCCGGCGCGCCGCCGTCGGGCCAGCACGCGGCGGCGCCGCGGTCGTCCGACCCGGGCCGGGGCGCCGGGCCGGCTCAGATCGGCCCCTACGCGGTCCAGGGGGTCCTCGGCCGCGGGGGCATGGGGGTCGTCTACGCGGCCTGGGACCCGACGCTCGGGCGGCGCGTGGCGGTCAAGGTGATCACGGGGCGGAGCGAGCGAGCGCTGGCCCGCTTCGAGCGCGAGGCGCGCGCGCTCGGGCGCATGAGCCACCCGAACGTCGTGCCCGTGCACCTGGCCGGGCTCCACCAGGGGCTGCCGTTCGTCGCCATGGAGCTCGTCGAGGGCGAGTCGCTCGAGGCGCGGCTCGCGCGCGCGGGCCACCTCGACGAGGAGGCCGCGCTGCGCCTGGGGCTCGGCCTCGCCCGGGCGCTCGCGCACGCGCACGCGCACGGGGTCGTGCATCGCGACGTGAAGCCCGCCAACGTGCTCGTCGCCCCCGACGGCGCGCCGCGGCTCACCGACTTCGGGCTCGCGCTCGACCTCGACGACGCGGCGCGGCTCTCGCAGTCGGGCGTGTCGCTCGGCTCGCCCGCGTGGTGGGCGCCCGAGCAGGCGGCGGGCGAGCGCGACCGGGTCGGGCCAGCGACCGACGTGTTCGGGCTCGGCGCGACGCTGTTCCACGCGCTCACGGGCCAGCCGCCCCACGCGGCCGCGTCGCTCATGGAGGCGATCGGCGCGGCGCTCCAGGGCGCGCCCCCGGTCCGGTCGGTGCGCCCGGCGGTGCGGGCCGACGTCGCGGCCGTCGTCGACCGCTGCCTCGCGCGCGACCCGGCGGCGCGCTACCCCTCCATGGAGGCCGTCGCCGCCGCCCTCGAGGCGACGCTCGCGCGGGCGCCGGCGCGCCGGCGCCCGCCCTTCCCGTCCTGGCTCGCGGGCGCGGCCGCGCTCGGCGCGGTCGGGGCGGCGTTCGCGATCGGGCGCACGACGACCGCGGCCCGGCCCGGCGGCCAGCAGGCCGTCGCG
>JANJTH010000222.1 GCA_024711205.1 Planctomycetota bacterium
GCCCCGGGGCGCCGCGCCCTCGCCGTCGTCGCCTTGGCCCTCGCGGGCGCCGCCGCGGCCGCGGGCGTGGTCGCCCTCGGGGTCCGCGCCTGGCGCGCGTCCGCGCCCGTCCAGGTCACGCTCCGGGCCGACGCACGCGCGCGCGCCCACCTCGCCGGTCACTCCCTCGGCTGGGTCGACCCCGGGGCGCCGCTCGTCGTGGCGCTCCGGCCCGGCGCGCACCCGCTCCGGCTCGAGCGGGCCGGCGTCGTCGTCGAGCGGACCCTCGAGGTCGCCGCCGGGGACCCGCTCGACGTCGCCCTCCTCCTCACGCGCGAGGTCGCGCTCGACGTGGGCGCGACGGCCGCGGGAGCCCTCGCCCTCGAGGACCCCGGGGGCGAGCCGTCGCCCCCGGCCTGGGGCGCCCTCGCGCTGCCTGCGACGCTGCGGCTCCCGGCCGGTCGCTACCGCCTCGCCGCGCGCGCCCCCGGGCACCGCCCCCGGTCCCAGGACCTCCGGGTCACGCCGGACGGGCCCCCGCCGGCCGTCGCGCCGCTGACGCCGCTCGTGCGCGAGCTCCGCCGCCGGCCGCCCGGGGGCCCGCTCGGCGCGCCGCCGCTCGCCCTCGACCTGGACGGGGACGGCTGCGACGACCTGCTCCTCCCCGAGACGGCCGGTGAGGCCGGGACGCGGCTGGTCGCCTGGTCGGGGCGCGACGGCGCCGTCCTCTGGTCGAGGCCGCGCGTCGCCACGATCTGTCGGCCCGTCCTCCTCCACGCGAGCCCTCCGGCCCTCGTCGTGGCCGAGCGGCTCGAGCGCGGCCCCGGGCGCCGCCTGACCTGGCTCGACCCCGCCACCGGGGCGGAGCTCCGCGCCGTCCCGGTCGAGACCGACCCGCGGCTCGGCGCCCACGCGCTGGTGCCGCTCGCGGAGCCCCCGGGCGCGGTCGCCCTCGTGCTCGCGGGCGACGAGAGGGGCGGGGCGCCGCGCCACGAGGTCGTCGCGCTGTCCGCCGGCGGCGAGCTCCTGTGGCGGGCGACCCGGCCCGAGGACGCGACGGGCCCGCTCGCCCTCACGCCGCGACCGTTCGACCTCGACGGCACCGGCCGGGCCGACGCCCTCCTGTGGGGGATCGGGCGCGCCCTCGTCGCGGTCGCCGGCCCCCGGGACGCGGACGGCCGCAGGCTCGCGCGACGGGTCGACGTCAGGAGGCTCGAGGCCAAGGACGGCCTCCGGCTCCTCCCCACGCCCCCCGAGGGGCCTGCGTTGGTCCTCACGTGCGCGCCAGTGACAAGCTGGGAGCTGGCGCGCTTCGACCCGGGCGGAGCGCGGCGCTGGCTGGTGTCGCTCGACAACGGCGCGCACGACACGACGCACGCCTGGGTCGACCTGCCCGGGGCCGGGGAGCACGTCGTGCTCACCCTCCACCGCATGGGCAACGGCCTCCACCCGGTGCTCCTCGTCGACGCCGCGACCGGTGCCGTGCGCGCGCGCACGGAGACGAGCCACGTCCGCTCGGTCGCCTGCCCGCTCCGCGCCGCGGACGGCCGGGTGGCCTTCGCCATCCACACCGAGGCCGCCGAGGTCCTGCTCCTCGACGAGCGGCTGCGCGAGCGCTGGCGGGCCCCCTTCCCGGGCCGCTCGGGCGACTGCCAGCCCTGCCCCGCGGACGTCGACGGCGACGGCGACGACGAGCTCGTGCTCGCCTGGACGACGCCCACGAGCGAGGTCGTCGTGCTCGACCTCGACCTGTCCGGCTCGGCCCCCGGGGAGTGAAGCGCGCGCGCTCCGGCCCGCGCCGAGTCCACTCCGCGCTCGGGCCGCGCCGGCCCTCGCGCTCCGCTCAGGGCCGAATCCACTCCGCGCTCCGCCCGCGCCGGGTCGACCTCCCTCCGGTCGGTCGGCCCGGCGCGGCCCTCGCGCTCCGTTCAGGGCACGCGGCGGCGCAGGTCGCGATAGAGCCGGTCGAACACGTACGCGCCGAGCTCGAGGCCCTGCTCGACGTAGTAGCGGCGGGCCGGGTCGTCCCAGCGCGGCTCGACGATCCGGAACAGGTCGGCCGCGTGCTGGTCGTCGAGCGCGGCGTGGAGCCGGTAGTGCGCGAGGTCGGGCTCGGCGACCCAGCCGCGCGCGACGACGGCGCGGCCGATCCGGGCCGAGATCCCCGCGAAGGCCTGCTCGATCACGCCGACGCAGGCCACGCCGACCTCGAGCTCGTCGTGGACGCAGGCGGTCACGAGCACGGCGTTGAACGCGCGGACCTCGGGCCAGAGCACGGTCGCCTCGACGCGCGCGGGCGGCACGCCGATCGACGCGAGGAAGCGCGCGAACGTGGCCCGGTGGAAGCGATCGCCCTGGAAGTCGCCGTGCTCCTCGACCAGGTTGCGCAGCACGTCGAGGCGCTGCCCCGCGTCGGGGATCTTCGCGAGCAGCCCCGCCATGGGCCGCGAGAAGAACTCGACCGCGAAGTAGAACTGCTCCTGCGTGGCCTGGAAGCCCGCGAGGTCGAGCGCGCCCCGCTCCAGGTCGACCAGGTACGGGTTGTCCTCGATCCCCACGCGCGCGAGCGCCGCCCGCCCGCGCGCCGTCACGCGCGGCGCGTCCCCCGCGCCCGAGTCGTCCGTCACGCCGTCCTCCGCCCCCGCGTCGGGGCCCGCGCCCGGGCGGCCCGTCGCTCAGCGGCCGGCGGGGCCGTCGAGGGGCGGGTCCCCGTCGAAGCGATCACGATACGCCGCGACCGCGGCGGGCGGTGGCGCGAGCCACGGCGCGAGCGCCCGGGCCGCGCGCCAGGGGGCCAGGACCTCGGCCCGCGGCGCGCCCGTGCGGACCCGCAGGAGGCCCTGCAGCCAGAGCGCCTGCGGGCGCTCCGGCTCGAGCCGGAGCGCGTCCTCGACCCACAGGCGCGCGAGCGCGAGCACCTGCGGGGCGGTGATCGGGAAGCGCAGGTAGCAGTCGGCCACGAGGAGGCGCCCCTCGACGCCGGAGGTCACGCCGAGGTGGTCCATGAACGCGTCGTTGGCGGCCCGGAAGCGGACCTGGTCGAGCCGGCGCATGGTCCCGGGGTCGGACGGGTCGGCGTCCGCCGGGAGCATCTCGAGGATGCGCGCCTCGGCGCGGGCCAGGAGCAGGCGCGCGTCGAGCGCCCCCTGGAGCTCGTGGGCGCGGAGCGCCGCGCGGAGCGCCTCCGTGGGGTCGGACCGCGCGAGCACGTGCGCGTGGAGGACCGCGGCGTCGCCGTCCTCGCCCCGCGCGCCCAGGAGCGCCCGCGTGGTCCGGCGGGCCTCGGCGAGCTCGCCCGCGAGCAGGTGGAGCTCGGCCTGCGCGAGCCGCCCCTCGAGGCCCTCGGGCTCCCGCGCCGCGAGCGCCCGCAGGCGCCGGGCGCCCTCGACCGCGAGGCCGCGCCGCAGGTGGGCCTGGGCCTCGAGCCAGTCGAGCGCGGCGGCGGGCGCGCCGAGCGCCTCTCCC
>JANJTH010000860.1 GCA_024711205.1 Planctomycetota bacterium
CGGTCGCGGTGACGATGGTGCTGGTGCTGCTCGCTCCCATCGTGCTGCTGCACCGGCATGGCCGCGCCAATGGCGACGACGGGGAGGCGGGCCGGCCCCGCCCGGTCCGGCCGAGCGCGCGAGCGCGCCGTCGGGCGGCGTGCGCAGCCGCGAGTCGAGGACGACCCGCAGCGGGTCGCGCCCCGGCGCGTCGCGGCGCGTGAGGAGCGGGTCGTCGGCCAGGACCGTGCCCACGCCGGCCACGACCGCGTCGACCTCGCCCCGGAGCGCGTGCACGCGCCGGCGCGAGGTCGGCCCCGAGATCCAGCGCGCGTCGCCCGTGCGCGCCGCGACCTTGCCGTCGAGCGACATGGCCCACTTCGCCGTCACGTAGGCGCGCCCGAGCGCGTGCCACGCGTTGAACGGCCCGTTGAGCCGGCGCGCCCGGGGCTCGAGCACGCCCGTCGCGACCGCGACGCCGGCCGCTCGCAGCGCGGCGAGCGCGCCCCCGGCCACGGCCGGGTGCGGGTCGACCTGCGCGCACACGACGCGCGCGACCCCGGCCGCGAGCACCGCCTCGAGGCAGGGCGGGGTGCGCTTGCCGGGGAAGGCCCGGCACGGCTCGAGCGTCACGTAGAGCGTCGCGCCGGCCGGGTCGTGCCCGGCGGCGCGCGCCGCCGCGAGCGCCGCCGCCTCGGCGTGCGGGCCGCCCGAGACGGCGTGCCAGCCCTCGCCCAGGACCTCGCCCCCGCGCGCGAGCACGCAGCCGACCTTCGGGTTGTGGCCCACGCGGAAGTCCCCGCGCGCGGCGAGCGCGAGCGCGCGCGCCATGAGCCGCTCGTCGTCCGGGTCCACGCCCTCCGCGCCGTCCACGGGTCGATCGTAGCCGCGCCGACCCCGGCGCCGCCCCCGGCCGCGGGCCGGTATGATCCGCGCCTCGAGCCCCGGAGGTCGCCCCATGCCCAGCCCCTCGCCCCGCCGCGCGCCGTTCGCCCTCGCGGCCCTGGCCCTGTGCGCCCTCGGCGCGCCCGGCCGCGCCGCCGACCTCGACAAGGACCTCGAGCGGGCCGCGAAGGCCAACAACGCGGCCGGCATGGTCGCGGCCGCCGAGGCCATGCGCGACGCCGGCCCCTCGAAGAAGGACGTGGCGGTCCTCCTGCGCGTCGGGTCCGCGGTCCAGCACCGCGACGTCTACGTGGCCTGCCGCGACGCGCTCGCGGCCGCGCCGGCCGCCGCGCGCGAGGAGGTCGTCAAGTCGCTCACGAAGGGCAAGGCCGCCGCGCTGCGCGTCCTGTGCGCCGACGCGCTCGGCGGCGCGGGCGACGACGCGGCGGCGGCCGCGCTCGCGGACGCGCTCGACGACAAGGAGACGCCGGTCCGCCTCGCGGCGATCCGCGCGCTCGCGCGCCTCGAGCGCAAGGCCTGCGTCGAGCCGCTCTTCTCGCGCTTCGCCAAGGTCGACCCGAAGGGCGGCGGCGCCGAGTGCGAGGAGCTGTTCCTCGCGCTCCAGAAGCTCACGGGGCACGCCTTCGAGGCGCTCGAGGACTGGCGCAAGTGGTGGTCGACCGTGCCGGCCGACTTCGACCCGCGGACGCGCCCGCGCACGGGCGGCGAGGAGGGCACGACGCGCACGCGCGAGGGGCAGGGCAAGATCTTCGAGTCGGTCGTCGCCTCGCAGGCGTTCGTGCTGATCCTCGACATCTCCTCGAGCATGCGCGTGATCGACATGCCGCCCGGCCAGACCCACACCGACGCGAACGGCCGGACCGCCAACTACAAGGACCCGGGCATGGGCTGGCCGCCCAACGAGGAGAGCCGGTTCCGGCGCGCCCAGAACGAGTTCGTGCAGTTCATCGAGGGCCTGACCCCGCGCACGAAGTTCAGCCTCGTCGTGTTCGGCGCGAAGGAGCACGTGAAGACCTGGAAGGACCAGCTCACGCCCGCGACCGAGCCGAACAAGAAGCAGGCGATCGAGTGGGTGCGCGGCCTGCAGTGGTCGCCCGCGACCGAGACGGACCTGGCGCTCGAGCGGGCCTTCTCGATCCCCGGCGCGGACACCTTCTACCTGTTCAGCGACGGGATCCCCGAGCGCCAGCAGGGCGGCGCGAACGTCGACATCCCGCAGGACGAGGTCATCACGAAGGCCCAGACGCTGAACCTGACGCGCAAGGCGCGGCTCCACTGCTACGGGTTCGCCACGGCCTCGGCCCAGACGAAGGACTTCCTGCGCCGGCTCGCGGCGGCGAACGACGGCGACTACAAGGACATCCGGTGATCGAGCGGCCTCGGGCCGTCGGGGGGCGGCGGCGCCGGACGTCGCGGGGCGCGGCCCCGCGGGGGACCTGAGTGCGGCCCGGCGTCGTGGGCGCGGCCCTCGTGGTCCTCGCGGGCGGGGCGACCGCGGGGGCGACCGTCCTCAAGGACCGCACCCAGCTCCGCCTGGCCGGCGAGGCGCTCGAGGCCGCGCGCGAGCGGCTCGATGCGGGCGCGCTGACCGACGCCGAGGCGGCGTTCCTGCGCGCGCTGGTCACGGCCGACGGCGTGGGCGGGCTCACGGGCCTGCGCGAGCCGGCCCTCGACGTCGCGGAGGCCGCGCGGCGCGGGCTCGACGCGACCCGGCGCCTCGCGCGGGGGGCCGAGCGGCCGGACCGGGCGCTCTCGGCGCTCGACGCGGACGGGGGCGTGCTGGGGCGGCCGCCCGGGGCCGCGCTCGCGGAGCAGCTCGCGCGCTGGCGCGCGGGCGGGCTGATCGAC
>JANJTH010000283.1 GCA_024711205.1 Planctomycetota bacterium
GCTGCGCGGCCGCGGCGCGACCGTGACCGCGCTCGCGCGCGACCCCGCGCGCGCGCTGGCCGCCGTGCCCGGGTTGGCCCGCGCCTGGCCGTGGCGCGCCGAGGCCCCGGTCCCGCCGGAGGCCCTGTCCGAGGTCGATGCCGTCGTGCACCTCGCGGGCGAGCCCGTGGTCGGGCGCTGGACCGCCGCGAAGCGGCGCGCGATCCGCGACACGCGGGTCGACGGGACGCGGCGCCTCGTCGACGCGCTCGCGGCCTCGCCGCGCCGGCCGGCGACGCTCGTCGCGGCGAGCGCGATCGGGCTCTACGGCGAGCGCGGGGACGAGGTCCTCACGGAGGCGTCGCCGCCCGGGGCGGGCTTCCTGGCCGACGTGTGCCGGGCCTGGGAGGGCGAGGCCGCGCGCGCGCGACCTCGGCGTCCGCGTCGTGCACCTGCGGATCGGCCTCGTGCTCGACCCCGCGGGCGGGGCGCTCGGCGCCATGCTCGCGCCGTTCCGGCTCGGGCTCGGCGGCCCGCTCGGCCCCGGCCGCCAGTGGTGGCCCTGGATCCACCGCGACGACCTGACCGACCTGCTCGAGCTCGCGCTCGGCCGCGACGACCTCGACGGGCCGTTGAACGCGACCGCCCCCGAGCCGGCGCGCCAGGCCGACCTCGCGCGCGCGCTCGCGCGGGCCCTCGGCCGCCCGGCCGTGCTCCCCGCCCCCTCGCTCGCGCTCCGGCTCGCGCTCGGCGGGTTCTCGGACGAGCTCCTCACGAGCCGCCGCGTGCACCCGTGGCGCGCGCTCGAGCTCGGCCACACCTTCCGCTTCCCGCGCCTCGAGGCGGCGCTCGCGGACCTGCTCGGCCGGCCTCGCCGCGAGGCTTCGCCGCCGCCGCGCGTCGGCGCCGGAGCCGCGCGGTGAGCCCCGCCCCGAGCGCGCCGCCCGGGCACGCCCCGGCCCCGAGGCCGCCCGAGGCCCGAGCTCGACCGCGCTTCCGGACGTTCGCGCTCGAGCGGACGCAGGACCTCGCGAGCCCCCTCGAGGCGCTGTTCCCGTTCTTCGCCGACGCGCACAACCTCGAGGAGCTGACGCCGCCCTGGCTCGCGTTCCGGATCCTCACGCCCGCGCCGATCGTCATGCGCCCGGGCGTCCTGATCGACTACCGCCTCCGCCTCCACGGCGTGCCGCTGCGCTGGCGCACCGAGATCACGGCCTGGGAGCCGCCGGTCCGCTTCGTCGACGAGCAGCTCCGCGGGCCCTACCGGCTGTGGGTCCACGAGCACACCTTCGCGCCGATCCCCGGGGGCACGCGCTGCCTCGACCGCGTCACGTATGCCCCGCCCGGCGGCCCCCTCGCGGGGGTGATCGACGCCCTGTTCGTCCGGCGCGAGCTGCGGCGGATCTTCGATCACCGGGCCCAGGTCATGGCGCGCCGGTTCGGGGCGCTCGGGTAGGGCGGACGGGATATCGTGCCGCCCCGGGAGGGTGCCGTGACCCGCTGGGGCGCCTTGCTCGTGAACCTGGGGACGCCCGACGCGCCGACGACGGGCGCCGTGCGCCGCTACCTGCGCGAATTCCTGGGCGACCCGCGCGTGATCGACCTCCCGGCGCCGCTCCGCCTCCTGCTCCTCCACCTCGTGATCCTGCCGCTCCGCCCGCGGGCCTCGGCCGCGGCCTACCGCACGATCTGGGGCGAGCGCGGCTCGCCCTTGCTCTACCACTCGCTCGACCTGACCGAGCTCGTGCGGGCGCGGCTCGGCCCCGACGTCCCGGTCGAGCTCGGCATGCGCTACGGGCGACCCTCGCTCGCGGGGGCGCTCGAGCGGCTGCGCGCGGCCGGGGCCGAGGAGGTCGTCGTCCTCCCGCTCTACCCGCAGTACGCCGCCTCCTCGACCGCGTCGTCGCTCGCCGAGGCCTTCCGCGCGGCCGCCTCGACCTGGGACGTGCCCGCCCTGCGCGCCGTGCCCGCCTTCCACGCCGACCCGGGCTTCCTCGCGGCCTGGGAGGCCGTCGCCCGCCCCGCGCTCGAGGCCGCCCGCGCCGAGCGGGTCGTGTTCAGCTTCCACGGCCTGCCCGAGCGGCAGATCCGCAAGAGCGACCCGACCGGCGCGCACTGCCTCGCGTCCGCGGGCTGCTGCGACGCGCTCGGCGCGGCGAACCGCCGATGCTACCGGGCCCAGTCCTACGCGACGGCGCGCGACCTCGCGGCCCGGCTCGGCCTCGCGCCCGGCGGCTGGGAGGTCGCGTTCCAGTCGCGCCTCGGGCGCACGCCGTGGATCCGCCCCTACACGGACGTGCGCGCGCGCGAGCTCGCGGCCGCGGGCGTGAAGCGGCTCGCCGTCCTGTGCCCGGCCTTCGTGGCCGACTGCCTCGAGACGGTCGAGGAGATCGGCGGGCGCCTCCGCGAGGACTTCCTCGCCCACGGCGGCGAGGAGCTCGTGCTCGTCCCGTCGCTCAACGCGCACCCGGCCTGGGCCGACGCCGTGGCGGCGCTCCTCCGCGCGCACGCGCCGCCGCACGCCGGCCCGACCTGAGCGCGGAGCCGACCTCACCCGTGCTCGCGCCCCGTCAGGGCAGGCGCGCCTCGGCCACGGGCGTCAGCCCTGACAGCGCGAGCACCCGGAGCGGGCGGCGGCGGGCCTCGGTCGGGAGCGCGAGGCGGGCCTCGCGCGGGGCGCCGTCGGGGCCGCGTCGGACCGTCAGCGCGTTCGGGTCGGTCGCGACCGGGCGGCCCGTCGTCGCGTCGACGACGAGGACCCCCGGCCGCGCGCGCGGGTCGGCCCCGGGCGCGAAGGCGACCGCGACGCCGCCGCGGGCC
>JANJTH010000285.1 GCA_024711205.1 Planctomycetota bacterium
CGCGCCACGACGCGGCCGTGGCGCTCCTCGAGGGGTTCCTGCTCCGCCGCACCGCGGGGAGCCCGGGCGCGCCGGGGCGGACGACCACCGAGACCGCCCTCGCGCTCCAGGCCCTCGTCGACGTGGGGACGCCCGCCGCGCGCGCCGCGCTCGCGCGGCACCTGCTCGACGGCGGCGGGAACGACGGGGCGCTCCAGGCCGTCGCCGACGCGGGCGGCCCCGACGACCCCGCCCTGCGGGCCCGGCTCGTGGAGCACCTCGCGCAGCGGCTCGAGATGGCGCGGGGCGAGCTCGAGCCCGTGGCCGTGGCGCTCGTGAGCCTCGACCCCGAGCGCGCCCGCGCCGCGCTCTCGCGCGGGCTCGCGCGCATGGCGCGCGGGTCGCGCGACTACCTCGGGCTCGTCCGGCAGCTCGGGCGCGCGGGCGACCCCACGCGCGTCGAGCGCGAGGCGCTCCCGCTCTCGCGCCGGGAGCTCGAGGTCGAGCGCGCCCAGCGCACGCACCGCCAGAACGCCTACGGGATCGACCTCCTCTACGCGCGCCGCTACGAGGAGGCCGGGCTCGAGTTCAGGCGCATGCTCTGGTGCCGGACCGACGACGCGACCGCCGCCTACAACGTCGCCTGCGCCGAGGCGCTGCTCGACCGCCGGCCCCAGGGCCTCCGCGCGCTGCGCCGCTCGATCCGGTCGGGCTGGCGGAAGGTCGAGCACATGCGCGCCGACCCCGACCTCGACTGCCTGCGCGCCGAGCCGGGCTTCGTGCGCCTGATCGCGCGCCTGCGGCTCGAGGACGAGACGGGGTTCCGGGCCGCGCACGACCCGCTCGCGGTGCGATAGCGCGAGCGGGCCGGGGCCGCGTGGCCAGCGCGCCCTCCCCGCGAGGCCCCGCACCCCGGGGTCACGGCGCGGTCAGCCCGGGGCGGTCGAGCCCGGCCCCGCCGCGCTCGGCGCGGCGCCGTCCGCGCGCGCGCCGCGCCCGATCGGCCCCGCCGCGCGCCAGAGCGCCCAGGCGAACAGCCCGGCCCCGGCCGCGAGGAGCGTGTGCGACACCCCGTAGGCCAGCCCCTTGAGCAGCCGGCTCCCGCCGAACAGGGTCGCGTGGGCGCGCGCGAGGTCGAAGTCGCCGCCGCGCACGTGCGCGACGAGGTGGATCCCCTTGTAGAGCACGAGGGCCATGGCGCCCGTCGCGCCCACGACGTAGAGGACCTCGCTCGCGCGGAGCACCCCGGGCGAGGCCACGCCGCCCCCGGCGGCGTGGACGAGCGCGAGGGCGCCCACGAAGCAGAGCGGCACGACCGCGCCCAGGAGCACGAAGTGCCCGTGGCTGATCCGGAGGTCGATCGTCGCCTCCCACATGAGGCCGGGCGGGAGGTCGAGCGCGACGCGACGGTCGCCCTCGACGACGCCGGGGCGCTCGGCGTAGCGGTGGCGCTTCTGCGCCTCCGTGGACGCGACGCCGAGCAGGAGCCCGACGACGAGGGAGATCGCCGCGAAGCGGACGGTGCGGCGGACGAGGCCCGCGTAGGCGGGGGGCAGGGGTGGGTTCACGGCGCCCATGCTACGCGCGGGGCCGGGCGGCTCGGGGGTCCGCGCGGGTCGGCCCGCGCGGGCCGGGCCTGGGCCGGAGGTCGGCTACTTGCCGCCCGGCAGCTCCTCCACGATCCCGGGCCCCTGCGGGCGCGGGCCGGGGCCGGCCTGGGTCTGGCCCCGCCCGGCGCCCGCCCCGCGCGCGGCGTCGGCCCCGCGCGCGGACTCCACTCCGAGGAGCGCGCGCACGTCGTCGCGGAGCCCCGCGAACGCGAGCTGCGACGGGTCGTCGGCCGGGAGCGCGCCGAGCACGCGCGCGAGGTCGGCCGGGCGGCCGCGCCCGTCGATCGGCATGGCGCGCGAAAGGCGGTCGATCTCGCCCTCGCCCGCGAACAGGCGCGGGTCGCGCGTGAGCGGGTAGAGCGTCGTCTTGCCGGTGAGCGCCTGCTCGACGAAGGCGTTGCTGTCGTTGCACACGCCCAGGTGGTAGTAGCCGCCCCAGGGGAGCTGGGGGTTCGCGGCCGCCTTCTCGACGAACGCGCGCCGGACCTCGCCCGCCACGCGCACGGCCTCGCGCGCGCGCTCGCCCTCGTAGACGTTCGCCGTCCGGCCGCCGAGCCACGCGGGCTCGGCCCCGAGCAGCGGGCGGAAGCGCGCCTGCCCGTCGATCCCCATGAAGAAGGCGACGTCGGCGTTCACGACCGGCCCGCGCACGAGCACCTGGTGCTCGGAGTGCGTCGCCGGGACGACGAGCGTCCGGCCGTCGGGGAGCGGGAGCTCCGTGTCGACCCACACGGGCGCGGCGACCGAGCGACCCTCGTGGGTCAGGTCGGCGAAGTTCGCCGTGCGCCGGCGGTCGAGCACACGGACCTCGTGGCCGCTGGCCTGGAGCGCCGCGATCAGGGCCTCGGGCGTGGCCAGCGGCGCCTGGCCGGGGGCCGGGCGGACCTGGTAGAGCGGCGCCCCGGGCTCGTTCACGGCGAGCCGGTCGAGGACCTCGGCGAGGCGGCTCGAGTCGGGCCAGCGGCCCGCGCGGTCGGGGTCGACCTCGCCCTCGCCGCGCGCGACGCCCAGCTCGCCGAGCGGCCCGAGCGGCGCGCCCTCGGCGGGGGCCGGGACGGTCCGGTCGGCGACGGGGATCCCCAGCAGCTCGGTCGTGCGGCGGCGCGGCGCAGGCAGGTCCGCATGGCCGGCCGCCGCGACCGGGCCGCGCGGCGGGTTCGCGACGAGCACGCCGACCTCGGCGCCCGCGCCCATCTCCGAGACCCGGAGCGCGGGCGCGCGCTCGAGCCCGCGCACGTCGCCCTCGCGCAGCCCGCGGAGGACCGCGGCGCGCAGGCGCTCGCGCTGGTCGGGGCCGAGGAGCACCGCCGCGCGCGGGTCGCGGCCCATGCCCGAGAGGAGCGCGTCGGCCGCCTCGACCGCGCGCGGGTCGCGGGCCAGCGTCGCCACGAGCTCGTCGAGCGTGTAGACGTCGTCCTGCGCGCGCCCGGCGGCCGCGAGGGCGAAGAGCAGGGCGACGGCCGGGGCCAGGGTCCGCGTGCGCATGGGGCACCTCGTGGGCACGAGGGTAGCCCTGCCACCCGGGCGGTTCCAGGCGAATCCCGGGGCCACACGCGGTCGGACCGGCCGCTCGCCGCGGCGCGCCGCGGGCCGATCGTGGACCGAGCGCGCGCCCCGCGGCGGATTCCCGGCGGAATCAACCCGTTGCGGGAGCGCCACTTCACGTGGATCGCGGCGTGCGCTGGGCCAGCCATGAACACCTCGCGCACGCCCTCCCCGCCGGCCACGCTCCTCGCGCTCGGTCTCCTGCTCGCGGCGGGGTCCACCGCCGCGCGCGCCCAGGACCCGACCTGCCGGGCCTTCAACGAGGAGGTCCAGGGCGTATGGGACCGCCTCCGGCCGGCGTCCGAGCAGGAGCTCCGCCGGCAGGCCGCGCTCCAGATCGGGCCGCTCGTGCGCGAGCCCAAGCTCGAGGTCGACCTCAAGGCGCTGCGCCGGGTGGACCTCTCGATCGCCCGCGCGCCCGGCCTCACGCGCTTCGCGGACGCCGGGCTCGCGCTGCGCGTGCCCGCCGCCGGCGCCTGGGAGGTCGCGGTCGAGGGCGACGTCGAGGTCCGGTTCCGCGCGCTGTGGCGCTGGAACACGGTCCGGCTGCCCGTGCGCGTCGAGGTCTCGGAGCTCGTCGTCGCGGCCGACGCCGCGTTCGACTGGAGCGACCCGACCCGCCCCCGCGTCGCGCGCGTCGGCACGCCCGAGGTGAAGTTCAAGGTCCGGCTGCGCTCGCCCGGGCACGTGCTGACCGACGTGCTCCTCCGCGCGCTGTCGCCGCTCGGGAACCTGATCGCGCGCAAGGCGGCGGCGAAGGCGCTCGACGCGCTCGCGCCCCAGCTCGACGCGCTCCGCGCGACCCTGCCCGGCCCGATCCACGCCGAGGGCGCGCCCCTCCTCGCGGACTCCGGGGCGACCACCCCCGTCGGCGCGATCGTGGCGGGCGTCGACCGCAAGCTCCGCGCGCAGCACCTCCCGCACGGGACCATTCACCCGCTCCACATGGACGCGCCCGCGACGACGACCTGGGAGCAGGCCTACGGCCCGGGCGGGTCGGGCAACCCGGGCCTCGCGACGCCGCACGGCGACGGCGGCGACAGCTCGGCCTTCAACGCGCACTACGTGGCGGCCCAGGCGTACCGCCACGCGCTCACGGGCGACCCCGAGGCCCTCGAGCAGGTGCGCAGGTGCCTCGTCGCCTTCGGCGACATGCTCGCGCTCCACGGCGAGACCGGGCTCATGGCGCGCTCCGCCGCGCCCGAGGCCTCGCACATGGGGCGCGTGATCCTCGCGCAGGCCCCCAAGGCCAAGGTCGTCCGCGGGGTCCGCCGCGGCGAGGTGTGGGTCGCGACGAACGGCGAGAAGGGCGACTCGCGCGACGTGTACATCGAGATCGTGTGGGGGCTCTCGGTCGTCCACGACCTCGTGCCCGAGCCGGGCGTCCGGGCCGAGGCCGCGCGGATCCTCACGAGCATGGTCGGCTACCTGGTCCGCGAGGGCTGGGTCATCGACGAGGACCGCGCGCCGTTCGACCCGGCGAACCCGGCGACGTCGACGCTCCCGTCGTTCTGGCTGGGCGTGCCCACCCAGAAGGTCGCCATGCTCCACGCGGCGGCCCGGCTCGACCCGGCCCGCTTCGCGGGCGAGCTCCAGCGCTGGTCGCCGCTCACGCGCATGGCCTGGCTCTCGCAGTGGACGGGGACGTTCGGGCTCGACGACTACTTCGGGTTCATCCTCGCGCACGCGACCTACCACCTGCACCTGCGCCACGAGACCGACGCCGCGCGCTGGCGCGACACCCAGCGCGCCTACCAGATCATGCGCCGCTACGTCGGCCACCACCGCAACGCCTACTTCGACGCGATCCACCTCTCGATCGACCCGGCCGACGTGCGCTACCGCGGCGCGATCCGCGAGGCGCTCGTCCGCTTCGTCCAGCGCCCGCACCGCAAGGTCGCCCCGGCGACGTTCGACCCCAACGCGATCCGCTGGGTCGACGTGACGCTGCCGAGCGGCGGCTACTCGCCCACGGGCGCCGTGGGCCCGGTCACGCTCCGCCTGCCCGAGGTCCCGCTCTCGCCCGAGCAGCGCGCGCCCGAGGACGACACGATCTGGCAGCGCGCCCCGTTCAAGCCCTACGCGGGCCCGGGGCAGGGCGACGCCTACACGGAGAGCACGGGGCTCGACCTGATCGGGCCGTACTGGATCGGGCGGTACCACGGGGTGCAGTTCCCGTGAGGCATGGGGGGCGGCCTTGCCCCCCGCGGCTCGCGCACCGACCTCACGACTCCGGTCTTCCCGTTCCCGTTCCCGTTCCCGTTCCCGTTCCCGCGGTTGGGTAAGGACCTGCTGTCTCTTCCCTTGCCCTTGCCCTTGCCCTTGCCCTCCTTCTTCCTTCTTCCCCCTCTTCTCCCTCCCTCTCCCTCTTCTCCCTCTTCTCCCTCCCGCTCAGCGCGGCGCCCCGCCCGCGCGCTCGAGCGCCTCGAGCGCGCCGCGCGCGGCCGCCCGCAGCGCGTCGTCGGCCGACGCGTCGGCCACGACGCGCTCGAGGAGCGGCCTCAGCTCGCCGGGCGGCGCGCCGC
>JANJTH010000300.1 GCA_024711205.1 Planctomycetota bacterium
TCACCCCGCGGCCGGCGCCGCCACGCCCCCCCCCCCCCCCCCCCCCCCCCCGGGCCGGGCCGCCCCCTGCGGGGGGGGGGGGGGCCCGGGGGGGCCCCCCCTCGCGCCCCCCCGCGGGCGCCCCCCCCGGGGCCCCCCCCGGCGCGCTACCGGGCCGCCGGGGTGACCCCCCGGGCGCCCCGCCGCGTTTCCAGGGGAGAGCACGGGGCGGTCCTGGCGGTCGGTAGGCGCCCACGCCGGGTGCCGGAAAGCTGGCTGGAGTCACACAAGCGCGGCGGTTAGACTCGGGCGCTTGCCGCGCGCGGGGCTCTGGACCGCGCCCGAGGGGGGTCGACTTGGCCGACAACGGGACGGACATGGACTTCGAGGGGCCGATCCTCGAGCTCCGGCGCAAGATCGAGGAGCTCGAGAGCTTCGCCGAGTCGACCGAGATGGACCTGCGCGGGCAGATCGAGCAGCTCCGGCAGCGCTGCCGGGAGCTCCAGCGGGAGGTCGTGGCGAAGCTCACCCCGTGGCAGCGGGTCCAGCTCGCGCGGCACCCGGCGCGGCCCGTCTTCTCCGACTACCTCGTGCAGGTCTTCGACGACCCGCTCGAGCTCCACGGCGACCAGGCCTTCGGCGACGACGCGGCGATCTACACCGGGTTCGCGAAGTTCCGCGGGCGCTCGGTCCTGGTCGTGGGCCACCGCAAGGGCAAGAACACGAAGGAGCGGATCGCCTGCAACTTCGGGAGCGCGCAGCCGGAGGGCTACCGGAAGGCGCTCCTCAAGATGAAGCTGGCGGAGAAGTTCCGTCTCCCGATCCTGACGTTCATCGACACGCCCGGGGCCTACCCGGGCGTCGGCGCCGAGGAGCGCGGGCAGGCCCACGCGATCGCCCGGAACATCCTCGAGATGTCGCGGCTGCGCACGCCGATCGTGTGCCTCGTGATCGGAGAGGGCGGGAGCGGCGGCGCGCTCGGGATCGGGGTCGGCGACCGCGTGCTCATGCTCGAGAACGCGTACTACTCGGTGATCTCGCCCGAGGGCTGCTCGTCGATCCTCTGGAAGACGGCCGAGCAGGCCCCGCGGGCCGCCGCGATCCTCAAGCTCACGGCGCAGGACCTGCACGGGTTCGGGATCGTCGACCAGATCGTGCCGGAGCCCCTCGGCGGGGCGCACCAGGCCCCGGGCGAGGCGTGCCGCAACGCGGCCGACGCGATCGCCGAGCACCTCGACCAGATCGTGGGGACGGCCGACGAGCGCCTGCTCGAGCAGCGCTACGAGAAGGTCCGGCGGATCGGGGTGTTCCTCGAGGGCGGGGCGGCGAGCGCCGCCGCGAGCAGCAACGGAGCGGGGCGCGCCGTCGCCCCCGGCGCCACGACGCGGTAGCGGCCGGGGGAGGCCAGGGGGACCGCTTGCCCGAGGCCGACGACCCCACGACCGCCGCCGAGGACCTGGGGGCGCCGGCGACCCGGGCGCGGCTCGAGCGGCTCGCGGGGCTCGCGCGCCGCACGGCCCCGCCGCTCCGGCGGGGGCGGTCGCTCCCGGGGCGCGGGCTCGAGCCGGGCGGTCGCCGGGACTATGCGCCCGGCGACGACGTGCGGCTCGTGGACTGGCCGGCGTTCGCCCGGCTCGACCGCCTGCTCGTGCGCGTCACCGAGGCGCTGCCCGACCCCCGGCTGGACGTGCTCGTCGACGGGAGCCCGTCCACGAGGTGCGGGCGCCCGTCACCGCGCACCCGGGCGGCGCTCGCCGCGGCCGCGCTCGCCGCGGTCGCCACGGGCCGCGACGTGGCGACGACCTTGTGGTGGGCCGGAGAGCCGGAGGGCCACATGGTCGTGCGAAGGCCGGGCGAGCTCTGGCGGGCGCTCGCGTTCCTCGCGGCGCGCCTGCGCGGCCGGACGGCGGCGGAGGCGCCGGCGCCGGACGGCCTCGCCGCCGCGGTGACGCGAGGCCCGAGCGCCCCGACTCGGCTCGAGACGACGGCCGCCCGGCTGGTCGGCGGAGGCCCGCGCGGGGCGGTCGTCGTCGTGACGGACGGCCTCGATCCGGGCGTCTTGCCGGCAGCCACCCGGCTGCGGACCCTGGGCCGCGACGTGCTGGTGCTCGCGCCCACCCCTGAGCAGGAGTTCGCGCCGGACGTGGCCGCGGCCGCGCTCGAGGCCGGGGAGGTCGTGTGGGTCGACGCCGAGTCGGGCGCGCGCCAGCCGGGGGCCTTCGGGCCGGGGACCCTCGCGGCGGTGGCGGCCGCGCGCGCGGCGCGCCTCGACGCGCTCGCGACCGCGCTGGGCGCCGTCGGGGTCCCGCTCGAGCGGCTCGGCCCGCGCGCTCCCTTCGAGGACGCGGCGCGGAGCATGCTCCAGGCGCGCGGGCGCTGAGCGCCCTGGAAGGGGTCGCCGGCTTGGCCACGCTCGCCTCCGGCGCCGCCTGCATCGTCGGTCGCAACGCGAGGTCCCCCCAGGGGAGCGCTCGGGTCGCTCCCGCCTTGCAGGCGACGCCGATGGCTTCGCGGCGGCCATCGCCGAGGATCTCGTCGAGGGCTCCGAGCGCCGGGCTGCGAGGCGCCGCGAGGAGGGAGGAGACGTGGCAGGAGGGCCGCTGGCGAGCGAGGTGTGCTGCATGGAGTGCCTGGACGAGGGCCGGCTCACGAGGGCCGTCCGCGTCCACGAAGGCGTCGAGTCCGACCGGTATCGCTGCCCCGCCGGGCACTCCTTCGGCATGGACTGGCGGACCGGCCCCGCGACCGACCGGCTCTGGCCCCCGCCCCCGGAGCTCGCGGAGCACGCGCGACGCGCCGGCGGAGGGTAGCGGCCGCTTGCCCGGTCGCGGCGGGGGGCTACGATCGTGGGGCGCGCTGCGATCGGAGCCCCGATGACCGCCCCTTGCACCCGCCGGCGACGGGGCGCGCGCCGCGCGCCCCGCGGGGCGCTTCCACTGGCCTTCCTCCTCGCCTCGGGCGCGCTGGGCTGCGCGGGCGGCGACCCCGGCGCTGGCCCAGCGCGCCCCGCCGACCGTGTCGCCGCGCCGCGCAGGGGGCCGCCGACGCAGGCCGAGCTGGAGCGGCTCCTGCGCATGGCGGAGGCCGTCGTCGTCGCGACGGTCGAGGGCCGCGAGGAGACCCAGCAAGGGGTGCGCTACCGCCTCCGGCCGGGCTCCGTCGTGCGCCGGGCCCCCACGCCCGCCGAGCAGGACCTGACCCACCCGATCGCGGAGGGCGAGCCGCTCGAGGCCGCTTCGTTCCTGTTCCGCCCGGGCCAGCCGGGGGCCGAGATCGGCCGGCTCGACGAGCTGTCGCGCTACGTGTTCTTCCTCTCACCCACCGATGTGCCCGGGCGCTGGCTCCACCTCGACGACCCGGCCGCCTACCGTCTGCCCGACGCGGAGGCGACGCTCGAGCAGCTCCGCGCGATCGCACGACGCATGGAGGAAGCCGCGGAGGAGTCCCGAGCGCGCGCCGGGGGGCCGCCCGAGTGAAGGCCTCCGGCACTTCATGGCCCGGGCGTTGACAGCGCGCGCGCCGCGCGTAGTATGTCGCCTCACGTCGCGGGGTAGAGCAGTCAGGTAGCTCGTCGGGCTCATAACCCGGAGGTCGCAGGTTCGAATCCTGCCCCCGCTATGCGATCGCGCGAGACGGCGCCAGGTGCTCCCTGGCGCCGTTCACGTTCCGGAGCGTTGGCGAACGAGAGGTCCGCTCCGCGCTCTGGCCGGGCTCGCCCGACCTCCCTCCGGTCGGTCCGCCGAGCCCGGTCCTCGCGCGTCGTCTGGAGGCTCTCCGCTCCGCGCTCCGGCCCGGCTCGCCCGACCTCCCTCCGGTCGGTCCGCCGAGCCCGGTCCTCGCGCGTCGCTCAGGTACCCGGCGTCAGGTGCGCGCGCAGGGCCTCGAGCCCGGCCCGCGCCCCGCGGACCGGGAGCCCCGCCGCGCGCAGCTTGTCGGTGCGCAGGCCTCCGCGGAGCGGGCGGGCGGCCTTCTGGCCGAGCGCCGCGGTTGCGCGTCCTTCGACGAGCGCCGGGTCGAGGCCCCACACCTCGGCCAGGAGCCGGGCGAAGGCCGCGCGGTCGAGGAGGTCCGGCCCGGCGAGGTTCCAGGTGCCCGCCTCGCGGCGCTCGAGCAGCGCGAGCGTCGCCGCGGCCACGTCCGGCCCGTAGCTCGGCGTCGAGAGCTGGTCGTCCGGCACGACGAGCCGCTCGCCCGCAGTCAGCCGCCGGAGCGCCTGGTAGGCGAAGTTCTTCCCCTGCGCCTCGGGCCCGAACACGGTGGTCGTGCGGAGGACCAGCACCCGCGCGCCCCCCGACGCGAGCGCGCGGAGCCCCTCCTCGGCCTCGAGCTTGGCCCGCCCGTAGACCGAGATCGGACGCGGCGCCGCGTCCTCGTCGTACGGCCCGGCCGCGCCGTCGAACACGTAGTCGGTCGAGAAGAACGCGAAGGCCGCCCCCGCCGCCGCCGCCGCGCGCGCGAGCGCGAGCGGCTGGTCGCGATTCACCCGGTACGAGCGCGCAGGGTCGTCCTCGTTCGCGTCGACCCACGTCCAGCCCGCGCACAGCACGACCGCGTCGGGCCGGGTGTCCACGACCGCCGCCTCGAGCGCCGCCCCCTCCTCGAGCGCGAGCCGCGCCAGCCCCGGCTGCGGGACGGTCGCGTAGGTCCCGACCGCGGCGTGCCCCGCGGCCCGGGCGAGCGCGAGCAGGTGCCCGCCGAGCTGCCCCGAGGCGCCGACGATCAGGAGGCGCATGGCCGCCGCTCCCAAAAACGGGGCGGGGGGAGGCTCGCGGCCCAGCCTGGCCGCCCTCCCCCGCGCTCCGATCGCTCACGGTGCGCCCACGGGCGCACCGCGCTCAGGCCTCGACGAACCCGAGCAGCGCGACGACCGTCTGGTCGCCGAGCTGGCGCTTCGAGGTGCGGAGCACCCGCAGGAAGCCGCCCGGGCGCTTCTCGTAGCGCTCCGCGATCTTGTCGAACAGGACCGACACCGCGTTCGGGTCCCGCAGGCGGGACACGGCCTGGCGCCGGTAGTGGATCGACTTCGCGATGTGCTCCTGGACCTTGGGCGAGAAGTCCTTGAACTTCTTCTTCTCCTCGGTCTGCTGCTTCTTCAGGTCCGCGATCGACGTCCCGTTCGCGTCCGCCGCCTTCTGCAGCTCGCGGTAGCCCTTCACGCCCAGCGTGATGCACCGCTCGGCAAAGGGCTTGACCCACTTCGCCTTGACGATCGAGGTCGTGATGAACTCGCGGTCCTCGCCGAAGCGCGAGAACAGGCTCGAAGTCAGGTTGCGCGCGAGCGCCAGGCGCTCTTCCTTGCGCCGACCGAGCCGCTTGCCTGCATTCCTGTGACGCACGGTGCTCCTCCGTGGTCGACGGCAGCCGCCGTCCGCTCAGCCCGCGAGGGCTAGCGGCTCGACAGGATGCTGTCGACCTCCTCCATGCCGAGCTTCAGGCCGCGCTCGGACAACTTCTTCTCGATCTCCTTGAGCGTGACCCGGCCGAAGTTGCGCAGCTTGACGAGGTCGTCCTCCTTCATGCGGCACAGCTCGCCGATCGTCTTGATGTTCTCGCTCTCGAGGCAGTTCTGGGCCCGCACCGAGAGGTCGAGCTCCGAGACGGGCAGCATGAACTGCTGGTAGAGCACCTCGCGCGAGGCCTCGTCCTCGCCGTGCGGCTCGTCGAGCCCCTCCTCGGCGGTCTCATCCCCGAACTCCGGCTTGAGCTCCTTGCCCAGGTCGTAGAAGTGGATGAACGGGTTGAGGTGCTTGCGGAGGATCTTCGCCGCCTCGACGAGCGCGTTCTCCGGGGTCACCGTGCCGTCGGTCCACACCTCGAGGATCAGCTTGTCGTAGTTCGTGAGCTGGCCGACGCGCGTGTACTCGGTCCGGTAGCGGACCCGCTTGACCGGCGAGAAGAACGACGCGACCGGGATCACGCCGATCTCCTGCTCGATCCCGGGCTGGTTCTCCTCGGCCGTGCAGTAGCCGCGCCCGCGCCGCACGAACAGCTCCGCGCGGAGCTTCGTCGGCTCGGTCAGACGGCAGATGTGCAGGCCCGGGTTCACGATCTCGACCGTGTGGTCGTGGATCAGGTCGCCGGCCGTGATCTCGCCCGGCTTGTCGGCCTCGATCCGGAGCTGCGCGCTGTGCGTGCCCGGGAGCAGCCGGACGAGCAGCTCCTTGAGGTTCAGCACGATGTCCGTCACGTCCTCGTAGACGCCGGGGATCGAGGTGTACTCGTGCTCGACGCCCTCGAAGCGGAGGTGCGTGACGGCCGCGCCCTCGAGCGAGGAGAGCAGCACGCGCCGGAGGCCGTTGCCGACGGTGATGCCGAAGCCGCGCTGGAACGGCTCCGTGATGAACTTCGCGTAGGTGTCCGTGCGGGTCTCCTCCTCGACCTGGATCCGGGTCGGGAGCTCGAAGCCGCGCCAACGAACGCGCATCGTCATGGGAGAGAACCTCTGGTCCGCCTTCGGACTTTCGGGGGATCGTGAAACTCGGGCCCTGGCGCCCCGCGAGACCGGCGGCGCCGGCCCCGCGCTGGGCGCCAGACACGGCGCGAGGCCGGCCCGCTGCGGCGGGCGGCCCCGGCCTTCGCTCGGACGGCTACTTCGAGCAGAACTCGACGATCAGCTGCTCCTGCAGGTCGATCGCGGCCTCGTCGCGCTTGGGGACCGACATCATGGTCCCCTTGACCTCGGCCGGCTCGGCCTGGAGCCACGAGGGCACGTCGCGGTGCTTGTTGCCCTCGATCACGGCCTCGAGCTTCTTGCGCAGGTCCTCGCCCATGACCTGGAACACGTCGTTGGGGCGAAGGCGGAAGCCCGGCGACTTCGTGCGGCGCCCGTTCACGCGCACGTGCCCGTGCCCGATGAGCTGGCGGGCGTGGGAGCGCGAGTGCGCGTAGCCGCACAGGTAGAGCACGTTGTCGAGCCGGCGCTCGAGGAGCTGGATCAGCGTGACGCCCGTGTTGCCCTTCGTGCGGGCAGCCTCGGCGAACAGGCGGCGGAACGGCCGCTCGAACAGCCCGTAGATCCGCTTGGCCTTCTGCTTCTCGCGGAGCTGGACGCCGTACTCGCTGCGCTTCTTGCGGCTCCAGGGGTGCTCACCCGGAGGGTGCGCGCGCTTGGCGATCGCGCACTTGACCGTCTCGCAGCGCTGCCCCTTGAGGAACAGCTTCATGCCCTCACGACGGCAGAGCTTGCACTTGGGACCCGTATAACGCGACATGGCTGGCTCTCCCCCCGCTCAGACCCGGCGCTTCTTGCGCGGGCGGCAGCCGTTGTGCGGCAGCGGCGTCACGTCCTCGATCGAGCGGATCTCGAGGCCCGAGGCCTTGAGCGCGCGGATCGCGGACTCGCGCCCCGAGCCCGGGCCCTTGACCCGGACATCGAGCTCGCGCACGCCGATCTTCTTGGCCTTGATCGCGACCTCCTCGGCCGCGCGCTGCGCGGCGAACGGGGTCGACTTGCGGCTGCCCTTGTAGCCGATCGTGCCCGCCGTGGCCCAGCACAGCGAGCCGCCCGACTTGTCGGTCAGCGTGATGATCGTGTTGTTGAAGGTCGCCTTCACGTGCGCCACGGCCTTCGTGACGACGCGCTTGCCCTTCTTGCCCTTGACCGCCTCGGCCTCGCCGGCCTCGGCCTCGCCCTGCTCGACCGTGTCTTCGTTGCTCATGGCCCCTCGCGGCTCCTACCGCATCGCCTTGATGCTCTTCTTCACCGCGACGGTCTTCGCCTTGCCCTTGCGGGTGCGCGAATTCGTCTTCGTGCGCTGCCCGCGGACGGGCAGGCCCTTGCGGTGCCGAAGGCCGCGATAGCAGCCAATGTCCTTCAGACGCTGGATGTTGCTCTGGACGAGCCGCCGCAGCGCGCCCTCGACGGTGTACTTCTGCTCGAGCTCGACGGCGATGCGCTTGGCCTCGTCGTCGGTGACGTCCTTGGCCCGGACGCTCTCGCTGACGCCGGTGGCCTTGAGGATCTGCCGCGCGATGTGCGGGCCGACCCCGAGGATGTACTGGAGGGAGATGACGATCCGCTTCTCGTTGGGGATGTCGACGCCCGCGATGCGCGGCATGGTTAGCCCTGCCTCTGCTTGTGCTTCGGGTTCACGCAGATGACCCGCACGACGCCGCGCCGCCGCACGACCTTGCACAGCTCGCAGACGCGCTTGACCGACGCTCTGACCTTCATGATGGACGACCTCGAACGATTTCTTGGCTCGACGCGACCGACCCCTGCGGACCGCGTGGACGGTCCGGGGGCGCCGGTGACTCGCCGTGAAAGGGGCGTAGTCTACAGCGGGTTCGGCCGAACGGAAGCGCAAAAGCGAAAAACGGTCCGCACCGCACGGCACGTCCTGGGGCCATGCGCCCGCGCGTCCACACAAGCACCGACGACACAAGCCATTGGATCCTCGCGAGGCGCACTCGGCGCGCCGGCTCGCCACCGCCCTCGCGCGGCGCGGAGGGCGGACCGCGGTGGGCGTCCGGCGGCGCTCGCGCGTCGCCCAGGTCATCGCCGCGGTCGTCACCCGGTCGACGGGGTCCCCGGGCTCCGGGCGCCCAGGTCGCGCAGGAGCGCGCCCGCGCGAGCGAGCGCCGGGCGCGGGATCTCGTGGCCGCCCGCGAACGGGACGAAGTCGACCTGGAGCCCGGCGGCCGTCAGGTGGTCGCGGAGCCGCTCCGCGAGCGTGAAGGGCAGGAGCGGGTCCTGCCGGCCGTGGGCCTGCACGACGCGCAGGCCGGCGCGCGCGTGCATGCGCGGGACCCACTCGTGCTCGCACAGGAGCGTGCCGGAGAAGAGCACGAGGCCGCCCAGGGCGCGGTCCGAGCGGAGCGCGACGTCCGTCGCGAGCATGGCCCCCTGCGAGAAGCCACCCAGCACGACCCGCTCGGGCGAGGCGCCGAGCGCGGCCGTCGCCTCGTCGAGGAGCGCCTCGAGCTGCGCGCGCGCCTCGGCGAGCCCGGCCGGCACGTCGCGCGAGAGGTCGCGCAGGGCCCCGGTCGCGATCGCGCGCTCGAGCGCGACCATGTCGATCATCCACCAGGCCCGCGACTCCCCGAAGCCCATGGAGAAGGAGAGCGGGGCCGCGGGGAAGACGAACCGCGCGCCGCGGGGCGCGCCGAGCTCGCCGGCGAGCGGGACCAGGTCCCACCCCGGCGCCCCGAACCCATGCAGGAGCACGACGAGCGGGCCGTCGCCCCCGCCCTGCCCGTCGTCGCCGCCCACGACGCGCGCCGTCAGGCCGCCCCAGGTCTCGGTCCGCATCGCCCCTCCCGCCCGGGCACCGCCGGCGCCCGCCGCCGCGG
>JANJTH010000316.1 GCA_024711205.1 Planctomycetota bacterium
CGGAGACGACGCGCCCGCGGGGCCCCCCGTGGTGGTCGCGGGCGCGGAGGGCGCCGACCTGGGCCCGGCGCCGGGCGCCCCCGGGGCGCGCCCCAGCGGCCGCGCCCCGGCGAAGCCGGGCGACGCCGGGGACGGCCCGGGGGCCGGCGCGTTCACGAACCGGCTGCTCGAGGCGAAGCGCCGGGCCCGGCAGGAGCTGGACACGGCGGGCGGCGACAAGCCCGCCGACGAGCCCGGCGCGGGCCCGCGCCCGGGCGGCTGAGGGGAGAGGCGACATGGGGCTGGAGCCGAAGGAGATCGAGGCGCGGGCGGCCGAGTTCCGCGCGCAGTACGCGCGGATCCGCGCCGAGATCGGGAAGGCGATCGTCGGCCACGACGAGGTCGTCGAGGGCGTGCTCACGGCCATGTTCACGGGCGGCAACTGCCTGCTCGAGGGCGTGCCCGGGCTCGGCAAGACGCACCTGATCCGCACGCTCTCGCAGGTCCTCGACCTCGAGTTCTCGCGGATCCAGTTCACGCCCGACCTCATGCCCGCGGACATCGTCGGCACGACGATCGTCGTCGAGGCCGAGGGGGGGCGGCGCGACTTCCAGTTCCGCCGCGGGCCCGTGTTCGCGCAGCTCGTCCTCGCCGACGAGATCAACCGCGCGACGCCCAAGACGCAGTCGGCCATGCTCGAGGCCATGCAGGAGCACCGCGTGACCGCGGGCGGCACGACCTACGACCTGCCCCAGCCGTTCTGCGTGCTCGCGACCCAGAACCCGATCGAGCAGGAGGGGACCTACCCGCTCCCCGAGGCGCAGCTCGACCGGTTCCTCCTCAAGCTGATCGTCCGCTACGCGAGCCGCAAGGAGCTGGCGCTGATCGTCGACCGCACGACCGGCGCGACGTTCCCCGAGCCGCAGCGGGTCATGGGCGCCGAGGAGATCCGGGGCTGGCGCAAGCTCGTGCGCGAGCTCGTCGTCGCGCCGCACGTGAAGGACTACGCGGTCCGGCTCGTGCTCGCGACGCACCCGCAGGGCGAGTTCGCGGCGCCGATCACGAACCGCTACGTCGGCTACGGTGCCAGCCCCCGCGGCGTGCAGGCGCTCGTCATGGGCGCGAAGTTCCGCGCGCTGCTCGAGGGGCGCTGGAACGTGTCGTTCAACGACGTGCGGGCGATCGCGCCGGCGGCGCTCCGCCACCGCGTGCTGCTCAACTTCGAGGGCGAGGCCGACGGCGTGTCGAGCGACCGGGTCGTGGCCGAGGTCCTCGACCACGTCCCGACGACGATCAAGGGCGAGGAGCTCGCGGCGGTGTGAGCGGCCTTCCCGCGAGCGCAGGGGAGCCGGTCGACCTGGCGGCCCCGGGGCCCCCGGCCGCGGGGACGGGCGCGAGCGCGCCCGGGAGCCCGCACGAGCTCGTGGGGACCCACGCGCTCGAGCAGGGGCCGCTCCTCGACCAGGCGCTCCTGGCGAAGATCGCCCGCCTCGACGTCGCGACCCGCAAGCTGCTCCAGGGCCGGCAGAAGGGCGAGAAGAAGAGCAAGAAGCGCGGGCGCTCGGTCGAGTTCGCCGACCACCGGCCCTACGCCGCGGGCGACGACCTGCGCTTCCTCGACTGGTCGATCTACGCCCGGCTCGAGCGGCTCATGGTCAAGCTGTTCCTCGAGGAGGAGGACCAGCACCTCTACCTGCTCGTCGACGCGTCCGCCTCCATGGACTACGGGCGCCCGAACAAGCTGCGCTACGCGCAGCGGGCCGTGGCCGCGCTGGGGTACATCGGGCTCGTCAACCAGAACCGCGTCGCCGTGGGCGCGTTCTCGTCGACGCTCGACCGCGTCCTGCGCCCCGAGCGCGGCCGGCGCAACCTGCGGAAGCTGCTCCGCTTCCTCGAGGAGACGACGCCGGGCGGCGCGACCGACCTGGGGGCCGCCTGCCGCCGGTTCGCGCTCGAGCACCCGAAGCGCGGCGTCGTCGTCGTCGTGAGCGACTTCCTCGACCCGCGCGGCCACGAGGACGCGCTGCGCTGGTTCCTGGCCCGCCGCATGGACGTGGTCTGCCTGCAGGTGCTCGCCCCCCAGGAGCTCGACCCGCCGCTCATGGGCGACCTCAAGCTCGTCGACGTCGAGGACGGCCGCGAGACCGAGGTCACGATCAGCCGCCCGCTGCTCCAGGCCTACAAGCGCCAGCTCGGGGCCCGGCTGGCCGCGCTGCGCGAGTTCTGCCACGGGCGCGGCGCGCGCTACCTGTGCGCCTCGACCGCCATGCCGTTCGACCGGCTCGTCGTCGATCAGCTCCGCCGGCTGGGGGTCGTCAAGTGACCGGCCCGGGCCGCGCCGCGGCCGGCTGGCGGCCGGGCCGGGCGAGCTCGCCCGGCTCCGCCGGCAGGGGCGGGCGTTAGCCGTGGGCGGGCTCGAGGTCCTCACGCCGGGCTGGCTGTGGGCCGCGCCGGGGCTGCTCGGCGCGCTCGTGCTCCTCTACTTCCTCAAGCTCAAGCGGCGCGAGGTCGCCGTCTCGAGCGCGCTCCTCTGGCGGCAGGCGCTCGACGACCTGCGGGTGAACAGCCCGCTCCAGCGCCTGCGCATGAACCTGCTCCTGCTCCTCCAGGCGCTCGCGCTCCTGCTCCTCCTGCTCGCGCTCGCCCGCCCGGTCGCCGACCTGGGCGGGCTGCACGGGACCGACTCGCTCCTGCTCGTCGACGTCTCGGCGAGCATGCAGGCGACCGACGGGGCCGGCGGCGCGCCCGGGGGCGAGACCCGCTTCGCGCGCGCGGTCGCCGAGGCCCGGCGGGTCGTCGACGACCTCGGGCGGGGCGACCGGGCGATCGTCGTCGCGTTCGACGACCAGGCGCGCGTCGTCACGCCGCTGACCGACTCGAAGCCCGCCCTGCGCGCCGCGCTCGACGCGCTCGCGCCGACCGACCGCCCGACGCGGCTCGCGCCCGCGCTCGACCGCGTGCAGGTGCTCCTCCAGGACGCCGCGCGCGAGCCGGCCGTCTACGTGTTCACGGACGGGCGGGTCGGCCCGCTCGACCGCGTGGGGCTCGACCCGCGCGTCCCGCTCCACTACGTGCGCGTGGGCGCCCTCGACGCGCGCAACGTCGGGATCACGGGGCTCGACGTCCGCCCGTCCTCGGGCCTGGGCGACGGCGGGCGCGTGCTCGTGACGCTCCACGACGCGTCGCCGCCCGGGCCCGCGCGGACGCTCGGGCTCGACCTCCGGCTCGAGGGCGAGCTCGCGGCCTCGCGCAGCGTGACCGTGACGCCCGGGCAGGCCACGACGACCGTGTTCGAGGTCGACCCCACGCGCGAGGGGCGCGTCGAGGTCCGGCTCGACCTGGGCGCCGAGCGCGCGACGGACGCGCTCCCCGCCGACGACGTGGCCTGGGGGCTGCTCCGCCCCGACGAGCCCGTGCGCGTGCTCCTCGTCACGCCGGGCAACCTGTTCCTCGACAGCGCCCTGCGCGAGGACCCCCTCGTGTGGAAGGACGCCCGGGGCGAGCTCCCCGTGCGCGCGCCCGAGGCGTTCGTGGCCGACGACCCGGCGCTCCTCGACTACGACCTGATCGTGCTCGACCGCACGTCGCCGGCGGCGCTCCCGCCCGGGAGCTTCCTGTTCTTCGCCGGGGCCCCGCCGTTCCCGGGGCTCGAGGACCTGGGCAACAAGCGCGACTGGCGGGTGCTCGACTGGGACGAGGCGCACGAGGCGACGCGCTTCGTGAACTTCTCGACCCTGAACCTGCCGGTCGGCCAGCGGTTCGCGCTCCGCGACGGCGACCAGGCGCTCGTGCGCGCCAACCACGGGCCGCTCGTGTTCACGTGCGCCGACGGCGACCGCCGCGCGCTCGTGTGCGCGTTCGACCTCATGAGCCTGCCCGTCGAGGGCGCGTGGACGTTCGACCCCAGCTACCCGATCTTCCTCGCCAACGCGGTCCGCTGGCTCGGCGGCGCGAGCCGCGACCGCAAGGGGCTCCTCGTGCGGACGGCCGGGACGGCCGAGCTCCGGCTCCCGCCGGGCGCGCGGCGGGCCGAGCTCACGCCGCCCGGCGGCGGCCCCGCGCGCCCGCTCGCGATCGCGCCCACCGACGACGCGCTCCGCGTGACGGACCTCGACCGGGCCGGGCTCTACGAGGTGGCCTACTTCGCGGCCCCGGAGCCCGGCGGGGAGCCGACCCGGCGGGTCCGCTTCGCCGCGAACCTGCTCGACCCCGACGAGGCGGCCGTCGCGGCGGCCGGGTCGCTCGTCGTCGCGGACCGCGCCCCGCTCCAGGGCGTCCCCCGCGCCGCCGAGCAGAACCGGGACCTGTGGCGCTGGGCCGCGGCGCTCGCGCTGGCGGTCCTGCTCCTGGAGTGGTGGGTCTACAACCGCCGCGTCTTCGTGTAGGCGTGGGCGGCGGCGCGGGCGAGGGCGGGTTCGACCTCGAGGCGCTCCTGCGCCCGGTCCGGGCGCAGCGCGAGGACCCGACCGGGCAGGTGCTCTCGGGCTGCCGGCTCGAGCGCCTGCTCGGGCGCGGCGGCATGGGCGCGGCGTGGCTCGCCCGCCGCGAGGCCGACGGGCGCGCGGTCGTGGTCAAGCTGCTCGACCCCGTCGACCTGGCGCAGCCCGACCGGCGCGCGCGCGCGCGCCGCGAGTGGAGCACGCTCGGCAAGGTCCGCCCGTCGCCCCACGTCGTCGCCGTCCTCGGGCTCGACCTCGAGCACGCCCGCCCGCACCTCGTGCTCGAGCACGTCCCGGGCGAGGGCCTCGACGCGCTCGCGGCGCGCGGGCCGCTCCCCTGGGCCGAGGCCGCGCGGGCCGCGGCCGACCTCGCGCGCGGGCTCGCGGCGATCCACGAGCAGGGGGTCGTGCACCGCGACGTGAAGCCCGCGAACGCGCTCCGCCGGCCCGACGGGACGGTCACGCTCGTCGACTTCGGGCTCGCGAAGGACCTGTTCACGACGAGCGTCACGCAGGCCGACACGCTGCTCGGGACGGCCCCCTACATGGCGCCCGAGCAGTGGGCCGACGCGACCGTGCGCGACGGGCGCTGCGACCTGTTCTCGCTCGGGGCGACCCTCTACGAGCTCGCGGTCGGGCGCACGCCCTTCGAGGCCGACGACCCGCAGGGGATCGCCGACGCGGCCTCGGCGGCCGACTACGTCCCGCTCGAGGAGGCCGCCCCGGGCGCGCCGCCCGAGCTGGGGCTCGTGGTCGACCTGCTCCTCGAGCCCGACCCGGCCTGGCGCTACCCGCGGGCCGAGCTCGTGGCGCGCGACCTCGACGCGGTGCTCGCCGGGCGGCCGTCCTCGGCGCCGCGGCTCGAGGACGCGCGCGGCGGGCGCTGGCCGCTCGTGCGCGGGCGGCGCTGGACGCTCGGGAGCGGCCCGGGCTGCCAGGTGACGCTCCCGCCGCCCGTGAGCCCGCGGCACGCGCAGCTCCGCCGCGAGGCGCGCGGGTTCGCGCTCGTCGACGTGCAGGGCAGCGCCGGCACGCGCGTCGGCGGCGCGCAGGTCCAGGGCGCCCCGCGCGCGCTCGCGCACGGCGACGTGCTCGACCTCGCGGGCGTCGCCCTGCGGCTCGTGGACCCGCTCCGCGCCGCGCTCGCGGACG
>JANJTH010000869.1 GCA_024711205.1 Planctomycetota bacterium
GCGACGCGGCGGGCGCCGACGCCCTCGCCGCGCGCGCGCGCCTCGTCCTCGAGGCGTTCGGCCGCGAGGTGCCGCCGCCGACGCAGCCGACGCCGACGACGCAGCCGGCGCGCGCGCAGTTCTGGGCCTGACGTCCCGGCGGGAGGGGCCGGCGCTCGTGTCCGGTCCACGCCGCGCGCGGGCCGTGCTCGACCGACCTCCCTGCGGTCGGTCCGCCGAGCCCAGCCCTCGCGCGTCGCTCGTGCCCGGTCCGAGCTCGAGACAGGCGACCTCCCGGGTCCGTGGCCAACCTTCGGGGGTTGGGCGGCCCGGACCCGGGAGGCGACGCCCCGAGTGGAGCGCGCCGCCCGCGCCTCAGTACTCGATCTCGGGCGCGGCGAACGTGACGTCCTCGATCTTCGCGCCGACGACCTGGTTCAGGACGCACACGACGTACTTCGTGGGCACCTGCTTGCGCGAGTCGATGATCACGGGCAGGCCCTTCTCGCTCGTGCCCTTGTAGCCGGCCTTGAAGTCCGCGAGCTTCGCGCCGAGGCCCTCCCACATGGGGCTCGTCTCGGGGTAGCGGAGCTGCTCGAGCTCACCCGGCTGGTTGTAGACCTGGTCGGCGATCTTCACGACGACGAAGCCCTGGTCGCCCTTCGTCTCGCGCCCGCTCGAGTCGCACCACAGGAGCTTGATGCGGATCTCGTTCAGGTCGATCTGCGGCGTGCCCGAGCCCTGCCCGCGGTTCTTGGGCAGGAACGCGCGGATCATGCCCTCGGTCGTGCGGAACTTCGTCGCGCACATGAAGAAGATCAGCAGGTTGAAGACGATGTCGATCATCGGCGTGAGGTCCGCCGACGGCTCGTCCATGCCGAACCTGTTCTTCCTGCGAGCCATGGCGACCTCCGTCTCCCTGGACTACTTCGGGTCGTCCTGGGTAGCAGCGACGCTCGTCTTGTAGATCCCGTTCTTCACGCAGGCGTCGAACACCTGCTGGACGAACTTGAACTGGACCTCCTTGTCGGCGCGGATGTTCACGCGCAGCGCCGACGGCGGGGTCCCCTGCTGCCCGGGCTCGGGCGGCTCGCGCTCGTAGGCCGCCGCCTCGATCTCGAGGAAGCTCGCGAGCCAGGGGTACTCGTTCTTCAGCTCGGGCACGGTCGTGTAGGCGGCGCCCCGGATCTTGATCAGGCCACCTGGCATGACGTTGATCTGGAGGACCTTCGCCTCGTCCCCGCCGCCGCCGCCGGGCACGACCTTCTCGGCGTGGTTGGCGAACGGGAGCTGGATCTGCTCGACCGTGAGGTTCGAGAGCTCCGAGACGATCATGAAGAAGATGATCAGGTTGAAGACGATGTCGATCATCGGCGTGAGATCGACCGCCGGATCGGCTTCCTGACTGACTCGGCTCTTCCGCGCCATGACCGCCCTCTCGCGCCGCGGCCCGCCTCGCGGGCCTCCGTCCACCGACGCCCGGGGACCTCCAGGTCCCCGGGGAACCGCGCGCTACTCCTTGAACCGCTCCATGAGCTCCTCGGCGATCGAGGCGACCTCGAGGATCTGCCGCTGGACCTTGTTGCGGTAGTAGAAGTAGACGATCGAGAACGGGATCGAGACCATGAGGCCCATGCAGGTCGTGACGAGCGCCTGCTGGATGCCGCCGGCGAGCTGGGCCGGGGTCGGCGGCGTGGCCGAGGTCGAGATCGTGTTGAAGGCCCCGATCATGCCCGTGACCGTGCCGAACAGCCCGATGAGCGGCGACAGGTTCGCGAGGAAGTTGATGTACGAGATCGACTGCTGGAGCTTGGTCGCCTCGAAGTCGGCGACGTCGGCCATGGCGTTCGAGATGTTCTCGTAGCCCGTGCCGATCTTCGGCAGGCCCGCGGCGACCACGTTCGTGAGGTAGCAGGGCTGCCCCTCGCACACGTTCATGGCCTCCTCGTACTCCTCCTCCTCGAACAGCTGCTCGAGCTGCGTGAGCACGTCGGGCGGCACGATGTTGTCGCGCTTGAGCCCGATCCCGCGCTCGATCGACATGCCCATGCAGACGACGGAGATCAGGATCAGGAAGTACCCGATCACCCCGCCGTACTTGATGAACTGGATCGCCGACATGGACTCGCCGCCCTCCTGGGCCAGGGCGGCGTCGGGGAAGCTGAACAGGCAGAACGCCACCAGCAGGGCGGTCGCCAGGATGCGTGCGTGCTTCACGGCTCGGTTCTCCTCGAGAGCGGCGGGTCGGTCGCGTCCTGAGCGCGGCCCGAGCCCGGCGGGGCGGTGAGTCTAACTCCAGCGGTGACCGGGCGGTCACCGCCATGTAACGGCGGGGGGTCGGTCAGCTCCCCTTGCCCAGGCGGTCGGTCCAGGGGTTCTTGGGGAAGCGGCCCCGGAGCTCGTCGGCCATGCGCGCGGCCAGCTCGGGCTTGCCGAGCTTCTTGAGCACCTCGTGGCTCATGTAGAGCGCCTTCGGGTAGACGCTGAGCACTCCCGCGTAGCGCACGACCGCCGTCTGGTAGGCGATCAGGGCCTCCTTGAGCCGGTTCGCGTCGTCGCCGTTCTCGGCCGCCTGCGCGGCCCGGCAGTCGCCGATCCCGAGCCAGGCGCCGCCGGCGACCTCGGGCTCGAGCCCGGTCTGGGAGATGATCCCCTCGAAGAAGCGCACGGCGTCGTCGTAGCGCTTGTCGGCCACGTAGCACTTGCCGATCCCGACCTGGGCCGCCTGGCGGACCGCCGGGAAGCGCGAGGCGCCCTGCTGGGCGATCTCGTAGGCGCCGCGCGCCGGGCCGGGCTGGCCCTGCGCGAGCAGCGCGTCGGCCTCGCCGAGCTTGCCCTGGAGCCGCCAGCGGTCGCCGAAGCCCTGGTCGAGCTTCTTGAACGCCGAGACCGCGTCCGAGGCCTTCCCGGCCGCGGCGAGCGCCTGCCCGAGCCCGAAGTGCGCGGCCGGCGCGAGCCAGTGGTCGGCCGCCTGGTCGAGCAGGCGCCGGTACTCGGCCACCGCCTCGGTGTGGGCCCCGGCCCCGCGCTGCGCCTCGCCGAGGTAGTACGTCGCGTGGAGCTTGACCCAGCTCCCGTCGGCGCCCTGGTTGCGGGCCGCCGTGAAGCTCGCGGCGGCCCGCTCGTAGAGGCCCGCCCGGAGCTGGCTCAGCCCGCTCACGAACGCGGGCGGCGGGTCGTCGTAGCGGATCTCCACGACCCGCTCGCCGTCCACCTCGTCCATGCGTCCGCGGTCGCGGAACTTGACCTTCGCGAACTTCTCCTCGCGCACCTCGACGCCGGCCATGCGCCGCCCGTCCTCGAGCACGAGCGTCGCCGTGGCCGCCTTCGCGGCCCCGCCGGCGGGGGCCGGGTCGCGCCCGCGGCCGCGCGGCTGCGCCTGCGCCGGGCCGG
>JANJTH010000358.1 GCA_024711205.1 Planctomycetota bacterium
CCGCGCCGAGCGCGACGACGGCGACCCCGAGCGCCGGCAGGGCCAGGCCCAGCTCGCCCGGCGGGGCGCCTCCCAGGTGGCGGAGGAGCGCGGCCGCGCCGGCCGCGCCCGCGAGCACGAGCGCGGCCTCGCGCGCGAGCCCCACGTCGCGCCCGCGCGCCCAGCGGTCGAGGCCCCCCGCGGCGAGCAGGCACAGCCCGAGCTGCGCGAGCGCGAGGATCCGCGAGGGGACGCGGAACAGGCTGAAGGGGGGCACGTGCACGAGCAGCGGGTAGAGCGGGTTCAGCTCGCTCGGCGCGAAGAACAGCCCGAGCGCGACGAGCGCGAGCCCCGCGCGCGCCAGCCCCGCGGACGAGGTGCGGGCGAGCCCGGCCCGGCCGAGCGCGCGCAGGTGGAGCCACGCCAGCGCCCACACGACGGCCCCGGGCCGGAGCACGTCCTGGGGCGGGGCCGAGGGCCCGCCCAGCAGCCACACGGCGAGGTCCTCGAGCCGCGCGCCGTTGCCGGCGAGGAACGCCCAGCGCCCGCCCACGAGGGGCCGCGGCCACACCTGCTGGTAGCCCCACATGGGGAGCAGGAGCGCCGCCGCGAGGAGCCCGGCCCCGGCGAGGCCGGCGGCGGCCAGCCCGGCCGCGCGGAGCCGCCGCCCCGGCGGGGCCACGGCCGCGGCGACCGCGAGCGCCCCCAGCGCCGTGTAGGCGTGCCACTGCGGATGGGCCTGGAGGAGCGCGAGCCCGTAGGCGCCCGCGAGCAGCAGGGCCGCCGTCGGGCCCGCGCGCGGGCCCTCGGCCCGGCCCACGCGCGCGGCGAGGAGCAGGCACCAGGGCGCCCAGCCGAGCGCGACGACGACGTTGTGGTGCCACACGTGGTCCGTCGCGCTGCCCGAGAGGAGCCCGGCCGCGGCCGCGAGCACCTGGGCGCGGCGCGAGGCCCCGAGCGCGCCCGCGAGCGCGCCGAGCCCGCGCGCGAGCAGCCACTGGTGGAGCAGGATCGAGGCCTTGTAGGCCCACAGGAGCGGCAGGGCCCCGAGCAGGACGAGGTTCGGCGGGTAGAGGGAGCCCGCCTGCCCGGCCCCGTGCGCGTAGTAGCCGCAGTAGAGCGCGGGCTCCCAGGTCCTGAGCCGCCCGGCCGCGAGCTCGCGCTGGAGCGCGTCGAGGTGCGGGAGCGCGTAGGGCAGGACGTCGTGGTCGACGTGGCAGCGCCCCGCGAGGAGCGGCCAGCTCGCGACGAGCACGAGCGCCGCGAAGGCGAGCTCGACGCGCAGCCGCCCGCGCGCGGGCACGGCGCGGACGAGCCCGGGTCCGGCGTCGCTCGACGTGTGCATGGGGCGTCGCTCCGGTCCGCTCGTGTCGGCCCACGCGCGGAGCTCGTGCGAGGTCCACGCCGCGCTCCGGCCGCGCCGGGCCGACCTCCCTGCGGTCGGTCACCCCGGCGACGCCCTCGCGCGTCGCACAGGCTACCGGCTCGCCCCGGCGCCACGCCCTGCGCGAGGCGTCCGCTCGTTCAGCGGCGGGCGAGCCCCAGGCGCTGAGCCTCGACGACGTCGAACGCCGGCCGGGGCAGGACGAGGGCCGTGCCGCGGATCGCCGTCTGGACGCCCTCCTTGACGAGGGTGAGGATCCGCGTGAACGACTGCCGGATCCGGCTCGGGAGCTCGACGTCGACCTCGGGCGGCCCCGCGAGCGGGAGCTTCGTGTGGTGCAGCTCGAGCGTCAGGCGGTTGAGGAGCCCGCCGTCGCCCTCGAGGCGGCGGACCATCGTGCCCGACGGGAGCGCGACGAGGAACGAGAGCGGGTAGCTCAGGTCGGGGCCGGCGTCCTTCTCGAGCCAGGACCGCGGGTCGATCCCGAGCGCGTCGAAGCTCTCGACGACGCGCCCGAGCCAGGCCGTGTCGACGCGCTCGAGCGGGAGCGCGACGCGCTCCGCGCGCGCCCAGGACCCCTCGAGCACGGCGTCGGCCACGCGCCGGTCGTCCTGCCAGGCGTCGGCGACGACGCGCAGGCCCGCGGGCGCGCCGGGGGGCGCGGGCTCGGCCCGGAGCCGGAGCCGGAGCGGCCGCTCGTAGAACGTGACGCCCGTGAACGAGATCCGCAGGCTCTCGGGCCGGAGGTCGGGCAGGAGCGCCTCGAAGGTCCCCACGACCTGCGCCGCGAGGAAGGCCCCGGGGACGACGTCGCCCTCGCGATGGATCGGGTTCGGGTCGCCCGTGGCCTCGGCGAAGCGGACGCCCCGGGCCCGGGTCGGCACGAGGCGGCGCCGGACCTCGAACGCGCCGTCCACCTCGACCGCGCCGCCCGCCATCCGCAGGCCGGGGCGGAGGCCGCGCCCCGACCGGTCCCGGAGGATGGTCAGGTCGGCGAACGCCTCGAGGCGCCGGCCGGAGATCGCGCGGGAAGGGGGCGGGCGGTCCACGGGGCGGAGGGCTCCGGGGTCGAGGGGTGATCGGAGGTTGTGTGCCGAACGAAGCGAAGGCGTGCGCCTGCCGCGCCCTGACTGTAGTCAGGTCGGGCGGCCGGGTCAAGTCGACCATCCCGGGCCGGCGCCCTGCCGGCCCGAACGAAACGCGAAGCGCCGCGGCCGCCTCGGCTTGCGCCGGGCGCCCCGGGCCGGGCGCCCGTGGTTGTCGGACCCGTCGGGTAGGGTAGCGCCCGTCGTGGCCCAGGGCCGCGGCCGAGGAGCCCGCTCCTCGTGGATCGAGACCCGAATAGCCCCTGCGAGGTGCCCCATGGCGAGCCTGAACCGCGTCTTCCTGATCGGCCGACTGACCCGCGACCCCGAGCTGCGCTTCCTCCCCAACGGGACGCCGAAGGCCGAGCTCCGCCTGGCGACGAGCCGCGAGTACAAGGACCGCAACGGCGAGAAGCAGAAGGACACCTGCTACGTCGACATCGTCGTGTGGAGCCGGCAGGCCGAGATCGCCAAGCAGTACCTCGCCAAGGGCCGGCAGGTCTTCGTCGAGGGGCGCCTCGAATATCAGGAGTGGGAGAAGGACGGGCAGAAGCGCTCGAAGCACGTCGTCGTGGCCGACTTCGTGCAGTTCCTCGACCGCGGGACCGGGGGCGGCGAGGGCGGTGAGGGCGAGGGCGGCTACGCCGGCGCCTCGGGCGGCGGCTACGAGGGCGGCCGCAGCGCCTACGCGAGCGGCGGCAGCGCCTACGGCGGCGGCGGCAGCGCCTACGGCGGCGGCGGCGGCGGCGGCGGCGTGGGCAAGACCTACGGCGGCAACTACGACGAGGGCGCGAGCGAGCCGGTGCCCATGCGCGACGCGATGGGCGTCGGCGACTCCGACCTCCCGTTCTGACCGTGCGGCGCGCCCGGGCGGGAGACGCGCGTTCGCCCGCCCGGGGCGACCCGGAGAGCCCGACGAAGGACGCCCCGGCGGCCGGCGCTGCCGGATCGCCGGCAGCGTCCGCTGCCGGTGCCGGCGCCCCGGAGGTCGCGTTCGAGACGGCGAACGGGCGGCTCCTCCGGGGCTGCGGCGTCGCCTGGCTCGAGGCCGCGGCCCCGGCCTCGGTGGACCTCGTGGTCGCCGACCCGCCCTACGCGATGGGCAAGGCGGCGTGGGACCGGTTCGCCTCGAGGGACGACTACCTCGCCTGGACGCAGCGCTGGGTCGAGGCGGCGCGCAGGGCGCTCCGGCCCACGGGCTCGCTCTACGTGATGGGCTGGAGCGAGACCCTGGCCGAGGTCCTCGTGGCCGTGGGCGGGCGCTGGCACGCGGTCCGCTGGCTCGTGTGGTTCTACCGGAACAAGGCGAACCTCAAGGACGACTGGGGCCGGAGCCACGAGAGCATCCTCCACCTCCGCAACGGGCCGCGCTGCACGTTCGAGACGGACGCGGTGCGGATCCCCTACAACGCGCACACGGTCCGCTACCCCGAGCGCACGCAGGCCGAGACGTCGCAGTACGGCGGCGCGCGGGCGAACGACCGCTGGTCGCCGCACCCGCTCGGCGCGCGCCCGCGCGACGTGCTCGAGGTCCCGGTGCTCTGCAACGGGACGGCCGAGAAGACGGCCCACCCGACGCAGAAGCCCGTCCAGCTCGTGCGGAAGCTGGTCCTCGCGTCGTCGCGCGCGGGGGAGCTGGTCGTCGACCCGTTCGGCGGCAGCGGGACGACCGCGGTCGTGGCGGAGGCGACGGGCCGGCGCTGGGTCGCGTGCGAGCTCGAGCCGAGCTACGTCGCGCTGGCCGCCCGGCGGCTCGCGTCGCCCGAGGCCCACGCCGGGAGCCAGACGGGCGCCTCGGAGGAGGCGCTCGTCCGGCGGCGCGGGGCGCTCCGGGCAGGTGGCCGCGGGGAGCGCGCGAAGCGCGGGGCGACGCGGGCGTGAGCCGCCTTTCGCCGGGACGGCCGAGGTGGTAAAGAGGAGGCAGCGACCGCGGTGGGGCGGTCCACGAAGGGGGATGTGCACGATGGAGATCGCGGGGATCGCGCGTCGGACCGTGCTCTCGATGGCGCTCGCGGTGGCCCTCGTGCTCGCGCCGGGCTGCGGGACGGTCTACCAGGGCAAGCAGGAGAAGGGCCCGGCCATCTTCGGGGGCATCCGGCTCGACCTCCAGCAGATGAGCCACGAGAAGTCGGGCGTGGGGGACATGGTCTTCTACTGCCTCGACATGCCGTTCTCGCTCTGCTTCGACGCCGTGCTGCTCCTGTTCTCGGCGATCAACGAGGCCTACGAGGGCGGGATCGACGTCCACGCCCAGCACCCGGACACCCTCGACGAGCCCGTCGACGTCCGCTGACCATCTCGGGGCTGGCGGGGCGGCGCCTCGGGCGGCGCCCCGCCCGCCCCGAGGCGACTTCGATCGCCCGTGAGCTCCGTCACGGGAGCGCCCGGGCGTCAGGCGGGCGGGTCGGGGCGCCGGCGGCCCCGCCGCACCTTCGGCTTCGCGGCCTCGCCGGCGGCGGTCGCGCTGCCCGGGGGTCGGCCTTCGCGGGGTCCCTCGACCGCGGGGTCCGCGGGCGGCGTCGCGACGCCAGCCGGCTCGGCGCCCTCCGGTGGCGCCCCGGAGCCGGTCGCCTGGGCGCGCTTCGCGGCCGCTCCCCGGGCTCGCGCCGGACGCGGCGGGGTGGCCGCCACGTCGCGCGCCCGCAGGTCCTCGAGGGCGTTCTTGACCTTCCGCGCGTCGGGGAGCTCGCGGAACGTCACGACGGGCCCCACGAGCCCGGCGAGCGCGCCCGCGTCGAGGCGGAGGCCCTGGTCGAGGGCGAGCACGAGGCGCGGCGCGCCGTGGGCCGCGAGCGCCTGGAGCCGGCCCGCGACGGCGCCCTTGCGCCACCAGCCGAGCACCTCGAGCCAGCCCTCCCAGCCCGTCGCGTCGTGGACGAAGCGGAAGTCGGGCACGACGACCTCGCCGCCCAGGTTGAGGAGCGGGACCTCGCGGTCGACCGTCCAGCCGGGCGCGACCTCGGCGAAGCGGCGCGCGAAGGCGAGGACGAGCTCGGGGAGCCAGGCCCCGTGGTCGCGCGCGCGCGTGCGCAGGCCGGCCGCGGCGTCGAGCCGCCAGGTCTGCTCGCGCCGGCGCGGGCCGAGCTGGACGCGGGCCTCGAGCGACCAGCCGGGGCAGAGGAGGAGCGCGGGGAGGAAGCCGGCCATCTTCGGGCCGTAGCGGGGCGTGCTCCCGAAGATCGAGAGCGGGCCGTCGAGCTCGAGGCGGACGCGCTCGCCGTCGCGGCGGGCGCCGAGGAGCAGGCCCTGGAACTTCACGTGGCGGAGGAGCTGGCGCAGCCGCGGCGGGTCGGCCCCCTCGACCTCGACCGAGAGCTTCGTCGCGCGGAGGAGCATGGCCTGCGCGAGCGCGAGGTTGTAGCGGTCGACGAGCTCCTCGGGCCCGGGCGCGTCGACGGCCTCGAGGAGCTCGTGCTCGGCCAGGTCGCCCCACAGCTCGCCCTCGAGCCGGTCCGGCTCGACGCCGAGCGCGCCGGCCGCCTGCGCGAGCACGGCCTGGCGGTCGAAGGCGCCCCCGGCCCCGGCGGCCGCCGCGCGGCGGGCCGCCGCGGCCGCCCGGAACACGTGCGCGCGGCGGGCCGCGGCCTCGTCCGACGGCACGCCGCGGAACCGCGACAGGTCCTCGAGGAGCTTCTTGAGCCCGCGGTCGAGCTTGAAGTCGGGCCGGCCCGCGATCGCGTCCTCGACGGCGCGGTCGAGCTCGCCCCGCGGGCAGCCGACGTGGGCCACGAACAGCGCCGCGAGCTCGGCCGCGCGCGCGCGCGCGGCCTCGGCCTCCGCGCCGTCACCGGTCGGCAGGAACCGCGGGCGGACGACGCCGCCGCGCGTGCTCGCGCGCACGAGGTCAGCGGTAAGCACCGTGCTCCCGCCGGCGCGCGCTCGCGCCCTCCTCGCTCGTGCCCTCCGTGACGACCTCGTAGAGGACCGCGCGCTTGCCCTCGGCCTTCCTGAGCAGGCGCCCGAGCCGCTGCACGTGCTCGCGGACGGTCGCCGTGCCCGAGAGCACGACGCCGACGGACACGCTCGGGACGTCGACGCCCTCGTTGAGGACGCGGGACGTCGCGACGACCGGGACCTCGCCCGCGGCGAGGTCGAGCAGGACCTGCCGCCGCTCGCTCGGGCGCGTCTGGTGCGTGATCGCGGGCACGAGGAACCGGCGCGACACGGCGTAGGCGGCCTCGTTCGTGCTCGTGAACACGATCACGCGCTCGCCCGGGTGGCGCGCGAGCAGGGTCTCGAGCACGTCGAGCTTGGCCGGCGTCGCGAGCGCGATCCTGCGCTGCTCGCGCCAGGCGCGCAGCGCGGCGCGCCCCTCCGCGGAGCGGCTCGTCGCCTCGAGGAACCGCCCCCAGCCGTGCGGGCCGCCCAGGCGGAGCCCGTTGCGCTCGACGAACGCGCGGTAGACGGCCCGCGCCTCGTCGTGCGCGGCGCGCTCGGGCGCGCTGAGGCTGACCGGGAGCCGCACCGTCTCGTAGGGGCTGAGCCAGTCGCCGGCCAGGTCGCCGATCTCGCGCCGGTAGACGGTCGCCCCCACGAGGTCGGCGACGAGGCCCGCGCGCTCGTCCTCGAGCGGGGTCGCGGTGAGCGCGAGCGCGAACGGCGCGAGCGCCATGCGGGCGGCCTGCGCGAGCGACGGCCCGGCCAGGTGGTGGGCCTCGTCCCACACGACGAGCCCGAAACGGGCCCCGAGCCGGTCCATGTGCAGGTAGGCCGAGTCGTAGGTCGTGACCGTCACGTCGAGCGGGCGGTGCTCGCCGCCGCCGATCACGCCGACGCGCGCGTCGCCCCAGTGCGTCGCGAGCAGCCCGTACCACTGGTGCAGGAGGTCGAGCGTCGGCACGACGACGAGGGCGTGGCGGCGCGCGTCGGCGATCGCGTGGATCGCGACGAGCGTCTTGCCGGCGCCCGTGGGCAGGACGACCTGCCCGCGCCGGCCCGCGCGGCGCCAGGCCACGACGGCCTCGCGCTGGTAGTCACGGGGCTCCGCCGGCGGGACCTGCGGGGCGTCGAGCGTCCCGTAGACGCGGGCGCCGTCCTCGAGGCCGGCGCCGCGCGCGACGAGCGCGCGCACGACCGCGTGGTAGCGATAGGCGGGCGCCCGGAGCGCGCCCACCCGGCCGTCGTGGCGCAGGTCCGGGACGGCGCCCGCGAGCCAGGCCAGGCCCGTGGCGTGCTCCGCCGCGGCGTCCGGGCCGCGCTCCGGGCCGACCTCCGGGTCGTGCTCGGCCCCTGACGTTCGGGCTCCGGCGGGCGCGCGGGCGCCGTCGTGGTCCTCCGCGGGCGCGCCCGCGCGGACGAGGATGCTCCCGCGGTCGAAGGCCAGCCGGACGGGCGTCAGGGTCGAGGAGGGGCCTCCTGCGGCCGCGCTCGCGGCCGTCTCCACGGGCGGTGAGGGCGCCGCGGGAGCGCGCGCGTCCGGTGAGCGCGCACCGGCAGGCTCGTGCGCGCCCCCGGGCGACGCGACGCGGCCAGGGGCCCCTCCCGGCGCCGTCGCGCCCGCGCGGGCCCCTCCCGCGCCTGCCTGCGCGTCCGTCCGCGTCTCCGGCCGCGCGTCCGTCGGCGCCCCCTCCGCGCCGGCGCGGAGGCCAGCGCCTGCGGTCAGCGAGGCGGACCCGCGGGCTGCCGGCGCCGGCTCGTCCGTCGCGAGCACGTGCCCCTCGTCGTGCGAGCGGTCGGCGGTCACGGCTTCCGGCGCGCGCTCCATGGGGGCGAGAGCCTACCGACCCGCGCCGACAGGCCGAAGCGCGCGCGGGGGATGCCGGCGGCGCCGGCGCCCGCCGCGCTCCTGCGCCGCCGGAGCAGCCGCGCGCCGCCGAGCGACCCGTCGTCTCGCCCCGCCCCCTCCGGTTAGCCTGTGCGTCCCCCGCCCGGAGGTCCCCGTGCGCAGCCCCTTCGCGCCCTCCCCAGCCCTGGCCGCCGCGGTCCTCGCCTGCGCGGCCCTCGTGTGCGCGGCGCCTGCCCGGGCGCAGGACCCCGTGTCCGACGACGCGCTCCGGCTCGCGCTCGAGCGCGGGTCGGCCTACCTCCGCGGGCTCCAGCAGCCCGACGGGTCGTTCGCGCTCCCGCCCGTCACGACGGACACGCTCGAGGCGGGCTTCCCCATGGGCTACAACGCGCTCGCGACGCTCACGCTGCTCAAGTGCGGCGCGGCCCCCGACGACCCGGCGATCGTCCGCGCCTTCGACCACCTCTACACGCTCCCGCTCCGCAAGACCTACTCGGTGGCCACGCTGGTCCTCGCGATCGAGGCGCGGTTCCTCCCGCCCGAGAAGGAGCTCGAGCCGGAGAAGCACGCCTACGGGACGGTCACGCGCCGGTTCTTCGGCAAGCGCGCCCGCCCGGTCGACCGCGAGAAGCTCCAGGCCTGCGTGGACTGGCTCATGGCCCATCGCTCGAAGCAGTTCGCCGGCGCCGGCTGGCGCTACCCGCAGGGCGAGATCGACCAGGACAACTCGAACACCCAGTACGCGGTCCTCGCGCTCAAGAGCGCGCGCCGGCTCGGGGCCGAGGTCCCGCTCGAGCTGTGGGCCTCGGTCGCGGACTTCTTCGTCGCGCAGCAGGACGCGACCGGCCCCGAGGTCCCATGGTTCGCGGTCCCCGCGGCCGACGGCCCGATCCTCGACATGCTCGGGCTCGAGCGGCGCCGGAAGGCCGAGAAGCAGCTCGCGCAGGAGGCCGAGCGGGAGGCCGAGCGGGCCGACCGCGGCGCCGGCACGCGCGTCCGCGCCGCGACGCCGGGCGAGACGGCCGAGCGCCCGCGCATGTTCGCGCGCGGCTGGAGCTACGAGCCGCGCAAGGTCGACGGGCCGCCCCCCGCGTCGCGCGAGGGGCCGACGCCCCCGCAGACCGGCACGCGCGTCTCGACCGGCAGCATGACGAGCTCCGGCGTGGCCGCGCTGTGCATCGCGAAGAGCGAGCTCGAGGCGAACGCCGCCCTGTGGCGCCCGCGCAAGCTCGCGGTCGAGGCCGCGATCCGCGACGGCGTGGCCTGGCTCGCGCAGCACTACTCGCCCAGGGACAACCCGCGCGCCGACGGCGGGCCCACGGGCTGGAAGTACTACTGGCTCTATAGCGTCGAGCGCGCGGGCGTGCTGGCGGGCACCTACCGGTTCGGCGGCCGCGACTGGTGGGAGGACGGCGCCGCGCACCTCGTCGGGCTGCAGGAGCAGGCCGGGAGCTGGCCGGACGCGAAGGGCCTCTCGCGCCTCGCGCACACCTGCTTCGCGCTCCTGTTCCTGACCCGCTCGACGATCCCGCTCGTGCCGCTCCCGCCCAAGCGCGTGCTGACCGGGCGGGGCTGATCCTCGACGCGAGCCGCTGGCGAGTCGGCAGTCGCACCGCCCTCCGGTCGGGCCGGCGCGCCCTCGATCCACACGCGGCCCCCGCGCGGTCTGGCGCGGCGGGCGCGGACACGCCGCGCGATTTCGCACCGCCGCGCGCAGGGGGACCGCGGACCTTGCGGCAGCCGCACGGCTCCTGGGCCGTGGCGTGTCCGGGGGCGTCCGGCGAATCAGGACAGCCTCCACGTGTTCGTCCCATGTCAACTGGACTTCCGATTGGCCTTCGGCTTGCTCGCTCGGGGCGGCGCAGCGGCGGGGGGTCATGTTCGAGTCGGGACGAGAGAGCAAGCTGGGCGACCGCGTCGCGGCGGTGTTGAGCGAGCAGTTGCTCCTCACGCCGTCGCTGCGCCGGATGATCGCCGCGCTCCCCGACGACCCGCGCCAGGTGCCCGCGGCCCAGGCGGAGGCGGTCGCCTCCCTGATCGTGATGCACGTCTGGTTGTTCAGCGCCGACGGCGCGCTCGAGCTCCTCCGCCGCGCCGACGAGGCCTCCGGGGGCGCGCTCGGGCTGGTCCCCAGGCGGACCTCCATCCGCCTCGGGCGCGCCGGGACCTCCTCCCTCGCCGCCGTGCGCGCGACCATCGGCGCCGCGGCCGCGCGCCTCGGCTTCAGCCCGCTCGCGCGCTGTCGCGCGATGACCTGCGGCCAGCTCGTGGCGGAGCTGCTCGAGGACGAGGTGGAGCACGCCCGGCTCGACCTCCAGGTGGAGGTCGCCGCGCGCGTGGTGGTCCTCGAGGGCGCGCGCTCGAGGCCCTGGCCGCGCGAGCGCCTGGACGCGGTCGGCCAGCTCGCGGACCAGCTCGACCTCCGCGAGCGCGGGGGGCAGGCCGTCCTGCGGGCGCGGCTGTGCGCGGGGCCGGCCTCGTGATGCGGCGCGCGGGGGCGCGCTCGGCGTGGGCCCGGGCTGGTGGGGCCATGGGCCCGGAGGGACGGACGTGGACGCGCTCGTGATCGACGACTCCAGGGCCATGCGGACGATCCTCGGCGGGATGCTCACCGACCTGGGCTTCCGCGTGGTCCAGGCCACGGACGGGCGCGACGCCCTCGCGCGCCTCGCGGAGACGCCGGCGGCCCGCCTCGCGCTCGTCGACTGGAACATGCCCGAGATGGACGGGCTGGCGTTCATCCGCGCGGTGCGCGCCGACCGCGCCTACGAGGGGCTCAAGCTCGTCGTCGTCTCCACCGAGACCGAGCAGGCGCAGATGGCGACCGCGCTCGAGGCGGGCGCGGACGAGTACGTCATGAAGCCGTTCACGCGGGCCGTCATCGCGGAGAAGCTCGGCCTCCTCGGGCTCGCCGGGCCGTCGGCCTGAGCCGCGCGACGTGAAGCAGGGCGGGGGCATGTCCGCGGCCGACGGCGCCGCGTTCCGCGAGGTGGCGCGGGAGCTCACGGGGATCGCCCTGAGCCCGGAGAAGGACTACTTCGTCGAGGGCCGCCTCGAGGCCGTGGCCCGGGCGCGCGGCCTGTCGCTGGGCGAGCTCGCCCAGGCCGTGCGGAGCGCCCCGCGGGGCGCGCTCGCGCAGGAGGTCGCCGAGGCGCTGCTCATCGCGGAGACCTCGTTCTTCCGCGACCCGGGGCTGTTCGAGGTCCTGCGCCTCCAGGTCCTGCCGGAGCTCATCGCGGCGCGCCGGGCCGAGCGGCGCCTCGCCCTCTGGTCGGCGGCCTGCGCGACCGGGCAGGAGCCGTACAGCCTGGCCCTCCTGCTCGTCGAGCACTTCCCCGAGCTCGAGGGCTGGGACGTGGACATCCTCGCCACCGACCTGTCGCAGCAGGCGCTCGACTACGCGGCGAGCGCCGTCTACACGCAGCACGAGGTGAACCGCGGCCTCCCGGCGCGGCTCCTCGTCCGCCACTTCGAGCGCGAGGCGATGACCTGGCGCCCGCGGTCGGCGGTCCGGCGCCTCGTCCGCTTCGCGCGGGTCGACCTGCTGCGGCCGCTCCCGCCGCTCCCGCGCATGGACCTCGTGCTCCTGCGCAACATGCTGATCTACCACGACGTCGAGACCAAGCGCGGGGTGCTGGCGAGCGTGCGCGGGCGCATGCGCTCCGACGGGCGGCTGGTCCTCGGGAGCGCGGAGACGACGCTCTACCTCGACGCGGGCTTCGAGCCCTCGCCCGAGCTCGGCGTCTACCGGGTCAAGGACGCCCCGAGCGAGGCCCCGGGCGGCGGCGCCGGGGGCCGGCCGGACGCTGGCGCGGAGGCCCTCGACCGGGGGCCGAGCGCGCCGCGCGAGGGCGTTCCAGCGGTCGATCGGGGGGCCCCATGCATCTGACGGACGACAACATCTTCCGGGTCACGGAGAGCGTCTGGACCCTGATCCTCGGCCTCGAGCTGCAGCGGTCGGGCCCGCCCGAGCCCGACCGGGGGACGGAGCGCACGCTGCTCGGCAGCGTCCAGATCGCCGGCGCGTGGGAGGGCGCCGGCCAGGTCCAGTGCCCCGCGAGCCTCGCCCGCCGCGCCGCCGCGACCATGTTCGGGGTCGCGCCCGAGGCCGTCGAGCGCGATCAGATCCAGGACGCGCTGGGGGAGCTCGCGAACATGATCGTCGGGAACCTCAAGGCGTTCCTGCCCCAGCCGAGCCGCCTCTCGCTCCCGACGGTCGTCGACGGCGTCGGCTACACGGTCCGGATCCCGGGGTCATCGCGCGAGGTCGCGCGGGTCACCATGCGCTCGGGCGGCGAGCCGCTCGTCGTCGTGGTCCACACGCGCTCGACCCCCCATCGCGCCACGCCGCTCGAGCGGGCGGCGCGCTCGTGAAGGTGGTCGTCGCGGACGACAGCCGGGCCTTCCTGGCCGTGGTGCAGCGTGCCCTCCAGAGCGCCGGCTACGAGGCGGTCGGCGTCACGAGCTGGCTCGAGCTGCCCAAGACCGTGGCGCGCGAGCGCCCCGACGCGGTCGTCATCGACGCGAGCATGCCCGTGCTCGAGGGGATCCAGCTCGTCGAGGTCACGCGTCGGCACTGGCCCGAGCTCCCGATCGTGCTCATGGCCGGCGAGCCGTTCGGCGAGCTCGCGAACCAGGCCCAGGCCGCGGGCGCGACGGCCTACGTCGCCAAGACCGACGTGCCGACCCAGCTCGGGCGCGTCATCGACCACGTCCTGCGTCGTCGCACAGCGACTGGCCGTCACCCTCGCGTCCAGGGCGGCGCGGAGGGCCGGTGAGCAGCACCCTCGCGCGCGCCCGCGCCGTGGGCCGCACCGGGCGCATCCCCGGCCCGCCGACGCGCAGCCGAGCGGCTCGCGCGCGACCGCGCGCCTCCCTCACGGTGTGCGACCGGGGCCCCGTCGCGCATCCTGACGCTGCGGCCGGAGCCCGCCCTGCGACGCGCCTCGAAGACCCCGCCGTCGCAGCGCCGTCCCGCCCTCCCCTGCCGCTCGAGGCCGCGCGAGGCATGCGCAACCACATCCTGCTCATCGACGACGACCCGGCCACCCGCGAGGCCTTCGAGCGCTGCCTCGCGGGCCGCCCCTTCGCCGCCGCCGCGACGATGACCGAGGGCCTGGCGCGGTTCATCGCCGAGCGCCCGCGCATCGTGCTCCTCGACGTGCGCCTCCCCGACGGCAACGGGCTCTCCCTCATCGAGCCGATCCTGGGGCTCGAGCCCTTCACGTGCATCGTCGTCGTGACCGGCTACGCCGAGGTCGACCTCGTCGTCCGGGCGATGCGCAGCGGCGCCATGGACTTCCTCGAGAAGCCGTGCCGGCCCGAGCTCGTCGTGGAGGCGGTCGCGCGGGCCGAGGCGCAGATCGAGCGGCAGTCGACGCCGCCGGAGCTCGTCGGGCAGAGCCCGGCCCTCCAGGCGGCGCTCGAGCGCGTGCTCCGCGTCGCGCTGACCCCGTCGCTCCCGGCCCTCATCACGGGCGAGAGCGGGACCGGCAAGGAGCTCGCGGCGCGCGCGATCCACTCCCTGTCCCGGCGCTGCGGCTTCCCGTTCATCGCGGTGAACTGCGCCGCGCTGCCGGAGGCGCTGCTCGAGGCCGAGCTGTTCGGCTACGAGCGCGGGGCGTTCACCGGCGCCGTGGCGGAGGGCAAGAAGGGCCTGTTCGAGGTGGCCGACGGGGGGACGCTCCTGCTCGACGAGATCGGCGAGGCGCGCCCCTCCCTGCAGGCCGCGCTCCTGCGGGTCCTCGAGCAGCGGACGGTCCGCCGGGTCGGCGGCGTCGTGGAGCGCCCGATGCAGGCGCGCATCATCGCCGCGACGAACCGCGAGCTCCCCGCGGAGGTCGCCGCCGGCCGGTTCCGACAGGACCTCTACTTCCGCCTCGCGGGGGCCGCGATCCACATGCCGCCGCTCCGGGACCGTCCGGAGGACGTGCGACCGCTCGCCGAGTCCTTCCTCCGGGCCGCCTGCCGCGAGGTGGGCCGTGACGTCGAGGGCTTCGAGCCGGCCGCGCTCGAGCGCCTCGAGCGCTACCGCTGGCCCGGGAACGTCCGCGAGCTGAAGCACGTCGTGCTGCGCGCCGCCCTGTTCGGGCGCGGGCGCCTGATCTCGGCGCGAGACATCGAGCTCGAGGCGGAGGACGCCGCGCGCCAGCCGCCGACGCCCGGCGAGGCCGCGGTCCGGCTCGAGAGCCTCCGCCTCGAGGACGCGGAGCGCGCCGTGATCCGGGCCGCGCTCGACGCCGCCGGCGGCAACCGGCTGCACGCGTCGAAGCTGCTCGGGATCCACCGCTCCCGGCTCTACGGCAAGCTCCGGGCCCACGGCCTCGACGCGGAGGAGCGCCCTTGAGCGAGCAGGCGGTCGCCGAGTTCCTGCTCGAGAGCCGCGAGAACCTCGCGCGGGTCGAGAACGACCTCGTCGCGATGGAGGGCGGGTCCGCGCCGTCCGCCGAGCGGATCGCGGCGATCTTCCGCGCCGTCCACACGATCAAGGGCACGACGGGCTTCCTGGGCTTCGCGCGGCTCGAGGCGCTCGTGCACCAGGGCGAGGGCCTGCTGAGCGCCGTCCGCGAGGGCCGGCGCGCGGCCTCGAAGGAGGTGGCCTCGGCCCTGCTCGACATGGTCGACGCGGTCCGCCGCTTCCTCGACGAGATCGAGGCGACCGGCGCGGACGCGGCGACCGACGCGGGCGGGGCCGCCGCGGCCCTGACGCGGCTGCTCGGGGCGGCGCCCCTCGAGCCCGGCGCCGCGGAGGTCGGCGCCGCGGAGGCCGGCGCCCTCGAGCTCGGCCTGCTCGCCGAGACGGACGGGAGCGTCCGCGTCGACGTGCGCCTCCTCGACCAGCTCATGGACCTCGTGGGGGAGCTCGTCCTCGTCCGCAACCAGGCCCTGCGCCTCGCCGGGGAGGCGGGGGAGACCCCGTTCGCGGCCCCGGTCCAGCGCCTGAACCTCGTCGCGACGGAGCTCCAGCAGCGCGTCATGAAGACGCGCATGCAGCCGATCGGCGCGCTCTGGACCAAGCTCCCCCGGCTCGTGCGCGACCTCGGGCGGCTGTGCGGCAAGCAGGTGCGGCTCGAGCTCGAGGGCGGCGCCACGGAGCTCGACCGCACGATCATCGAGGCGATCAAGGACCCCCTGACCCACCTCGTCCGCAACGCGGTCGACCACGGCATCGAGGCGCCGGCCGCGCGGGCCGCCAAGGGCAAGCGGCCCGAGGGCCTGCTCCACCTCCGTGCCTACCACGAGGGCGGGAACGTGAACCTCGAGGTCGCCGACGACGGGGCCGGCATCGACTGGCGCCGCGTCGCCGACAAGGCGGTGCAGCTCGGGCTCGTCACCGCCGAGCAGGCCCAGCGGCTCGACGAGGCGGAGCGGAGCGCGCTCCTGTTCCGGCCCGGCTTCACGACCACGGACCAGGTCACCACGGTCTCGGGCCGCGGCGTCGGGCTCGACGTCGTCCGCTCGAACCTCGAGCAGATCGGCGGGACGGTCGACGTGCTCGACCGTGCGGGGGGCGGGACCGTCGTGCGCGTCAAGATCCCCCTCACCCTCGCGATCATCCCCGCCCTCATCGTGACGAGCGCCGGCGCGCGCTACGCGGTCCCGCAGGCCAACGTCGTCGAGATCGCGCGGGTCGAGGACCGCGCCGGGCTCGAGCGGGTCCTCGACGCCCCCGTCTTCCGGCTCCGCGGGCGCCTCCTGACGCTCCTCGACCTCGACCGCGAGCTCGCCCCCGACGAGGCCACCTGGCGCCCCCCGACCGGGGCCGCCCACATCGTGGTCGTCCGGGCGGAGGAGCGGACGTTCGGGCTCCTCGTCGAGGGGGTCGTCGACGGCGAGGAGATCGTGGTCAAGCCGCTCCCCCGGCAGGTCAAGGACGTGGGCGCGTTCGCGGGCGCCACGATCATGGGGGACGGCAAGGTCGCGCTCATCCTCGACACGCTCGGCCTGGCGGCGCGCGCGAACCTGCTCGGGCGGACCGACGCGGCCCCGCAGGCCGAGCCGCGGCGTCGCGCGGAGGACGCGGAGCGCCTGCTGCTCCTCGAGCTGTCCGGCGGCGAGCGCGCCGCGATCCGGCTCGACTCCGTCTCGCGGCTCGAGGAGCTGCGGCCCGAGCTCGTCGAGCGGAGCGGCGGCGGGCAGGTCGTGCAGCACCGCGGCGAGGTCCTCCCGCTGTTCGCGCTCGAGCACCTCCTCGGCCGCGCGGCCGAGCGCGGGCGGCGCGGCGAGCGGATCCCGGTGATCGTCCACACGGGGCCCGAGGGGAGCATCGGGCTGACGGTCGAGCGGCTCCTCGACATCGTCGACGAGGCCGCGCAGCTCCGCCGCAAGTCGACCCGCCCCGGCGTGCAGGGGACCGTCGTCGTGCAGCAGCGCGTGACCGAGCTGCTCGACCTGCCCGCGCTCGTGGCGCTCGCGCGCGCCCAGGTCGGGGCCTCGTGAGCGCGACGCAGAGGGCGCCCCGCGCGGGCGCGGCGGGGCCCGGGGAGGTCGCGTGACGAGCGCGCACGAGGAGGCCCTGCGCGAGTTCCTGAGCGAGGCGCGCGAGGGCGTCGGCGCGCTCGCGACGGCGTTCGGCGCCGCGCGGACCTCGCCCCCGGGCGAGGCGGACCTCGTCCGGCTCCAGCGGGCCGCGCACACGGTCCAGGGCGCGGCCGGGTTCTTCGCGCTCGGGCGGGTCGAGCGGCTCGCCCGCGCCATCGAGGAGGCGCTCGCCGCGAGGAGGGCGGCGGGGGGGCCCCTCGACGACGAGGCGATCGACGCCCTCCGCGCGGGGACCGAGGCGCTCGCCGCCGTCCTGGACGGCGTGGCGACGACCGGGCGCGAGGCGCCCGTCGCGGTGGACGAGGCGCTCGCCGGGCTCGAGGTCGCCCGCGGCCGGGCGACCTCGCCGGCCGGGGGGCGGCCGGCGTGAGCGACGCGGCGGGGCGGCTGGTCTGCACCTTCTCGGTCCAGGGGTTCCTGCTCGGGGTCCCCGTCGCCGAGGTCCAGGAGGTCCTGCGCCAGCCCGAGGCCACCCGGGTCCCCAGGGCGGCGGCCTGCGTGCTCGGCGTGGTGAACCTGCGCGGCCAGATCATCGCGGCGATCGACCTCAGGGCGCGCCTGGGCCTGCCCCCGCGCGGCGGGGACGGCGCGCCCATGACGGTCGTCGTGCACGGCGGCGAGGGCCTCACGGCGCTCGTGGTCGACGAGATCGGCGACGTCATCGAGGTCTCGGGCGACCTCACGCCGCCGCCCGAGACGCTCCCGCCGCATCTGCAGGAGCTCGCGCTCGGGATCCACGAGCTCGAGGGGGGGCTGCTCGTGCTGCTCGACGCGCAGCGGGCGGCCTCCGTCGAAGGAGAGCGCCGCCGAGGGGACCTCGGCGGCCGCGTGCACGGGACGAAGCGGCCCGCGGAGCGGGACCAGGGCAGGGGGGCGACATGGAGCGCATGACGACGAGCCAGCGGGCCAGGCGGCCGCGCGGCGACGGGGCCGCGCCGGAGCAGGCCGCGGCGGAGCGGCTGGGCGAGCTGGAGCAGGAGCTCGCCGCGCTGCGGCGCGCGCACGCGGTCGTCGAGTTCGACGCCGCGGGCCACGTCCTCGACGCGAACGAGGCCTTCCTGCGCCTCATGCAGTACTCGCTCGACGAGCTCCGGGGCCGGCACCACCGGGTCTTCGTGGACGAGCGGCAGGGGGCGAGCCCGGAGTACGCCCAGTTCTGGAGCGACCTCACGGACGGGCGGCACCGGGTCGCCGAGTTCATGCGGCTCACGAAGTCGGGGCGCCCCGTCTGGCTCCAGGCGTCCTACAACCCCGTCCTCGGGCGCGACGGGCGCGTGACCAGGGTCGTGAAGTACGCGACGGACGTGACCGCGCAGCGGCTCCGCAACGCGGACCTCGAGGGGCAGGCCGTAGCGCTCGACAAGGCGCAGGCGATCATCGAGTTCGACGTCAAGGGGAACATCCTCGGCGCGAACGAGAACTTCCTGCGCGTGATCGGCTACGCGCTCGACGAGGTCAAGGGCCGCCACCACCGGATGTTCGTCGACCCCGCCCAGGCCGCGAGCGCCGAGTACCAGCAGTTCTGGTCCACCCTGGCCGAGGGCACCTACAAGCAGGGCGAGTACCGCCGGCTCGGGAAGGGCGGCCGCCCCATCTGGCTCCAGGCCACCTACAACCCGATCCTCGGGCTCGACGGCAAGGTCGCCAAGGTCCTCAAGCTCGCGACCGACGTGACCCAGCAGCGGCTCCGCAACGCGGAGTTCGAGGGGCAAATCGCCGCCCTGAACAAGGCGCAGGCAGTGATCGAGTTCGACCTGGCGGGCAACGTGCTCGCGGCGAACGACAACTTCCTGCGCGTGATGGGCTACGCGTTCGAGGAGATCAAGGGGCGCCATCACCGCGTGTTCGTCGACGCCGCGCAGGCCGCGAGCGCCGAGTATTCGCAGTTCTGGGCGGACCTGGGCGCGGGCCGCTTCAAGACGGGCGAGTTCCGGCGACAGGCCAAGGGCGGCAAGCTCGTGTGGCTCCAGGCCTCCTACAACCCGATCCTCGACCTCGACGGGAAACCGTTCAAGGTCGTCAAGTTCGCGACCGACATCACCGAGGCGAAGGCGCGGACCGAGCTGACGGAGACGATCAACCGGAGCGCGCAGAGCCTCACGACGGCCTCGGAGCGGCTCAACGCGGTCAGCCGCCAGCTCGCCGCCGGCGCCGAGGAGACCTCGACGCAGGCGAACGTCGTCTCGGCGGCCTCGGAGCAGGTGAGCAAGAACATCCAGACGGTCGCGACGGCCGTCGAGGAGATGGGCGCGAGCATCAAGGAGATCGCCAAGAGCGCCGCCGAGGCGGCGAAGATCGCCGGGAGCGCGGTGCGGGTCGCGCAGACGACGAACGGGACGATCAGCAAGCTGGGCGAGAGCAGCGCGGACATCGGCAAGGTCGTCAACGTGATCACGTCGATCGCGCAGCAGACCAAGCTGCTCGCGCTCAACGCCACGATCGAGGCGGCCCGCGCCGGCGAGGCCGGCAAGGGCTTCGCGGTCGTGGCCAACGAGGTCAAGGAGCTGGCGAAGGAGACGGCCCGGGCGACCGAGGAGATCAGCCAGCGGATCGAGGCGATCCAGTCGGACACGAAGGGGGCCGTGACGGCGATCGGCGAGATCGGCGCGGTGATCGCGCGGATCAACGACATCCAGAACACGATCGCGGGCGCGGTGGAGGAGCAGACGGCGACGACCGCGGAGATCTCCCGCAACGTGGCCGAGGGCGCCAAGGGCTCGGTCGACATCTCCCGCAACGTCGCGGGGGTGGCCAAGGCCGCCGAGAGCACGGCCGCCGGGGCGAGCGACACGCAGCGCTCCGCGCGGGAGCTGGCCCAGCTCGCGAGCGAGCTGACCGGGCTCGTGGCGCGGCTGAGTTGAGCCGCGCGGGGCGCGGGGCCGGGGGCGGCGAGGCCCGGGGGCGGCGGGGGCCTCCCGCCGGCCCCCGCCCGGCGCGGGGCCGGGGCCCGTGAGGCCGATCCGCGTCCTCGTCGTGGACGACTCCACGGTCGTGCGCCGGCTCGTGTCCGGGGTGCTCGCGGCGGAGGCCGACATCGAGGTCGTCGGGTCCGCCTCGAGCGGCGAGGCGGCCCTGGCGCGTCTCCCCCAGCTCTCCCCCGACGTGGTGACCCTCGACGTCGACATGGAGGGGCTCTCGGGCCTCGAGACGCTCAAGCGGATCCGCGCCGACTGGCCGCGGCTCCCCGTGATCATGTTCAGCGCGCTGACCCAGCGCGGGGCCGCCACCACGATCGACGCGCTCCTCCTCGGCGCCTCCGACTACGTCACCAAGCCCACGGGCGCGGGCAGCCCCGACGAGGCCATGGCCTGCGTGCGGGACCAGCTCCTCCCGCGGATCCGCGAGCTCGTCCGCCACGTGCGGGCCCGCGAGGCGCCCCCGACCTGCCGGCCGCGGGCAGGCGCGCGGGTCGAGGTGGTCGTGATCGGGGTCTCCACGGGCGGGCCGAACGCCCTCATGCAGGTCCTGCCCGAGCTCCCGGCGGACCTGCGCGCGCCCGTCCTGATCGTGCAGCACATGCCCCCGCTCTTCACGCGCATGCTCGCGCAGGGGCTGACCGCGAAGTGCCGCCTGGCCGTCGCGGAGGCGGAGGACGGCGAGGCCGTCCTGGCGGGCCGCGTGCTCCTCGCGCCCGGCGGCCGCCACCTCGAGGTCGCCCGAGACGCGGGGGCGAGCGCGCCGCGGGCGCGCCTCCACGACGGCCCGCCCGAGAACTCCTGCCGGCCGTCGGCCGACGTGCTCTTCCGGTCGGCGGTCCGCGCGTACGGCGCCGGCGTGCTCGCCGTCGTCCTCACCGGCATGGGGCAGGACGGGCTCCGCGGCGCCGAGGCGGTCCGGGAGGCGGGCGGGGCGACGCTCGCGCAGGACGAGGCCTCGAGCGTCGTGTGGGGCATGCCCGGCTTCGTGGTCCGGGCCGGCCTGGCCGACGCGGTGCTCCCGATCGAGCGGGTCGCGGCGGAGATCGTGGCGCGGGTCGGCGCCTGACGTCGGGCCCCCGCCCGTCGCGGCCCCCGGCTCGCCGGCCGGCCGGCCGGGGTGAGGCCCCGGGGACCTCCGCCGTTCAGCGGTTGAGCTGCCGGAGCAGGATCTTCGCCCCGAGCCCGACCTTCTGGCGTAGGTCGTGCCAGCTCCGGAGCTGCCGGGCCTGGCGCGCGATGTAGCCGAGGCGCGAGTAGAAGCGGCGGTGGCACTCGCTCTGGAGGTCGCGCAGCTCCTCCTCCGTGAAGTCGCGGTTCCAGAAGCGGACGCGGAAGTCCTCGGTCGGGTTGCGCGCGAAGGCCCGCCAGTAGTCGTCCGTGATGATCCCCATGCCGAGCATGCTCTCGTAGAGCGCGGTCTTGGGGTACGGCGTGCAGATCGAGAACTGCGCGTAGTCGGGGTCGAGCGAGATCGCGAAGTCGACCGTGTTGAACATCTCCTCGCGCGTCTCGGTCGGGATCCCGATCATGCAGTAGGCGAACGTGCCGATCCCGGCGTCGCGCGTCCACTGGAACGCCTGCGAGACCTTCTCGGGCGTCGTCTGCTTCTGGAGGTACTTGAGGAGGCGCGGGGAGGCCGTCTCGACCCCGTAGTGGATCCGGTAGCAGCCCGCCTCGGCGAGCGCGTCGAGCAGGTACGGCTTCACGGTGTCCACGCGGGCCGAGATCTTGAAGTGGATCTTCAGCCCCGAGCGCTTGATCGTGTCGCAGATCTCGATCAGCCGGCTCCGGTCGATCGTGATCGTGTCGTCGACGAAGAAGAAGTCGTCGATCCCCTGGTCGACGAGGTGCTTGAGCTCGGCGATCACGTTGTCGGCCGAGCGCTTGCGGAACTTCGTCATGCGGATGTCGCAGAACAGGCACTTGGCCGGGCACCCGCGCGAGGTCTGCATGGTCGCGAGCCGCTCGCCCTGCGCGGCCACGTGGTCGTAGCGGCCCAGGTCCACGAGGTGCCGGGCGGGCATGGGCAGGATGTCGAGGTCGTCGACCTTGTCCTGGACCGGGTTCAGGAAGCGCTCGCCGTCGAGGCGGAACCCGAGCCCCGGGATCTTGCGCAGCGCCGCCGCCCCGTCGCCGCGCCCGAGCGCCTCGACCAGCCAGGTGAAGGTCCGCTCGCCCTCGCCGTGCACGACGAAGTCGACGCCCTCGAGGTCGAGCGTCTCGTCGGGGTAGAGCGTCACGTGCTGCCCGCCGATGCACACCTTCGTGCCCGGCACGAGCCGCTTGATCGTGCGCACGGCCTTCCAGCAGTCGATCAGGTTGAAGGTCAGCGTCGTCAGCCCCACGAGGTCCGGGCGGAGCTCGGCGACCCGGCGCGCGAGCCCGTCGTGGTCGAGGCGCTCCGCCGGGCAGTCGATCACGGTGGGGCTCGTCCCCGTCGCGTGCTCGAGGTGGGCCGCGACGTAGAGCAGGCCCAGCTTCGGGTAGACGCCCTTGCCGCTCTCGAGCCCCTTCGGGACCGACGACTCGATCGAGTGGGTCTCCGGCGGAATGATCAGCGCGACGCGCATGGTGCGGTGGCCTCGTTTCGTGTACAGGAAAGTACAGATTAGGACCGCGGCCCGCGCAGTCAAGCGCGGCCCCGCGGCGGGTGGGGTCGGGAGGGGCGCCGGGATCCCCGCGCGGCAGGGTGCGTGGCGGACCCGGCGAGGGCGGATACAACCCCCCCACAGCCAGCCCCAGGGGGCGGATTAAGAACGTGCGTTTCTACCGCCCCGCGGACGGGCGGCTGATCGAGGTCGCAGGCGACG
>JANJTH010000367.1 GCA_024711205.1 Planctomycetota bacterium
GCCGCGCCCCGGGCCGGCCCGGGGCCGACGGCCGGCGCGGGGCGCTCGCCGCGCTCGTCGCCCTCGCCGCGCCCGTGTGGGTGCTCCTCCTCCGGGCGGCCGTCCCCGACGTGCTCGCGCTCCCGGCCGCGCCCGACGTGCTCGCGCTGGCCGTCGGCGCCGCGGCCTGGACCTTCCCCCCCGCCTCGGCCTGCCTGTTCGCGGCCTCGGCCGGGCTCCTGGGCGACGTCGCCTCGGACCCGCGGCTCGGGCTCGCCCCGCTCCGGCTCGTCGCGCTCGCGCTCGTGTGGGGGCGCGCCCGCGCGAGCCTGAACCTGGGCGGCCCGGCCGCCGGGGCCACGCTCGGGGGCGCGCTCGCCGTGGCCCTGTTCGCCCTCGTCGAGCGCGCGCTCGCCGCCGTCGCCGTCGGGCTCGCGGTCGAGGCCCCCGCCTGGCGCGCGCTCCTCGGCCACGGGCTCGACGTCGGGCTCGCCAGCGCGGCCGCGGCGCCCCTCGCCCTGATCGTCGCGCGCCGCCTGGCGCCGGAGCAGGGCCCGTGACGCCGCTCACCCGGCTGCGCCTGCTCGGCGGGCTGTGCCTCGTGCCGCTCCTCGGCCTCGGGGGCCGGCTCTGGCAGGTCGCCGTCCTCGAGCACGAGGCCCTGCGCGAGCAGGCCGAGCGGCGCAGCCGCCGCGTCGCCGTCCAGCCCGCGCGGCGCGGCCGCGTGCTCGACCGCCACGGCCGCCCGCTCGCGCTCGACCTCCCGGTCGACGACGTGACGGTCGACCTGACCGAGCTCGACCCGGCGCTCGAGCTCGTCGTCCCCCTCGCGGCGGCGCTCGGCCTCACCCGCGAGGAGGCCCTCGCCCGGCTCGAGGTCGCCCGCCGGCTGGCCGGCCCGGGGCGCGTCGCCGGGGACGCGCAGGCCGAGGACGGGGCCGACGACGGCGCCGACCCGAACGAGCGGCTCGTGCTCGGCGGCGCGCCGCTCGAGCGGGCCGAGCGGGCGCGCAAGGCGCTGCGGCGGGCGCGCGCCCTCGAGGTCGCGTTCGAGCCGGGCGGGCTCGCCGTGACCGTCGCCCCCGACGTCCTGCGCGCGCGCGACCGGACCCTCGGGCGCCTCGCCCCGCTGGTCGGGCGCCCGCTCCCCGCGCTCGTGGCCGAGGTCGACGCCGCCGTCGCGGCGATCTTCGCGCAGGCGCGCCGCGACGACCGCCTGCTCGCCTGGCAGCGCCCGCTCGTCGTGCGCGAGGACGCGCCCTTCGACGTCGTCGCCCGCGTCGCCGAGGAGGGCTGGACCCTCCCCGGCGTCGCCGTGCGCCGCCGCTGGCGGCGGCTGCTCCCGCGCGGGCCGCTCGCCGCGCACCTGCTCGGGACGCTCGGCGCGCCCACCGGCGAGGAGGCCGCGCGCGACCTCGCGGCGGGCCGCGTGCTCGACGCGAGCCGCGACGCGCTCGGCCTGCTGCTCGGCGCGCGCCGCGACCTCCCCGACGACGCGCGCCTGCGTGACGAGCCCTACGGGCGCACGGGCATCGAGGCCGCCTACGAGGGCCGCCTGCGCGGACGCCCCGGCGCGACCGTGCTCGTGCGCGACGCGCGGAACCGGACGCGCGCGACGCTCCTCGACCTGCCCGCGCGCGACGGCGAGGACGTGACGCTCACGCTCGACGCGGAGCTCCAGGCCGCGGCCGAGGCCGCCCTCGACCAGGCGCTCGCCCGGCACGGCGACCCGGCCGCGGGCGGCGCGGCCGTGCTCGTCGACGTCCGCACGGGCGACGTGCTCGCGCTCGCCTCGGGCCCGCGCTTCGACCCGAACACGCTCGGCCGCGACTTCCCGGAGCACGCGGCCGACCCGCGCCACCCGCTCGTGCATCGCGCCGTGCAGGCGTTCACGCCCGCGTCGACCTGGAAGATCCTGACCGCCTTCGCCGCCTGCGACCCCGAGGTCGGCGTCCCCCCGGGCTGGACGACGGAGTGCGTGGGGATCCTCGACCCGCGGGCGCGCGAGCGGCGGTTCCGCTGCGACGGCGTGCACGGTCGGACCGACCTCGTGCGCGCGGTCGAGCGCTCCTGCAACGTCTACTTCTTCCGCGCCGCCGACCGCGTCGGCCTCGACCGCATGGCCGAGCACGCGCGCGCCCTCGGCCTGGGCGCGCCCGTCGGCCGCGGGATCCCGGGCGAGCGCCGCGGGCAGGTCCCGACCACGGCGACGAAGCCCGCGCGCGCCGAGGCCGCGCTCGAGGCGCTCGCCGGCTGGCGCGGCCGCCTCGCCGACGCGCTCCGGTTCCCGCCCGACCCGGCCGCCGTCGACGTGGCGGCCCGCCGGCTCACGCGCGCGACCTGGTGGGCCCAGGCCTGCCTGGCCGACCGCCAGCCCCAGCCGGGCGACGCGCGGAACTGCTTCATCGGGCAGGGTGACGTGCTCACGACGCCGCTCCAGGTCGCGCACCTCGCCGCGCTCGTCGCGACGGGCGGACGCACGCCGTGGCTGCGGCTCGACGCGGCGCAGCCGCCCGAGGTCCGCCGGTTCGACCTCGACCCGGCCGCGCTCGCGCGCGTCCGCGAGGGCATGCGCCGCGTCGTCACGCACGGGACGGCGTCGAGGCCCGAGCTCGGCCTGCGCGGCCTCGACCTGGCCGGCAAGACCGGCACGGGCGAGCGCGGGAAGGGCGACCCGTACATCGCCTGGTTCATGGGCTACTACCCGGCCTCGCGGCCGGAGGTCGCGCTCGCGGTCGTGATCGACCGCACGGCCGGGCACGGCGGCGAGGTGTGCGCGCCCGTCGCCCGCGCGCTCGTCGACGCCTACCGGGCGCGCCGCGACGCGGCGCCGCTCGACGCGCGCGGGGGGCGCTGAGCGTGGGCCTCCGCCTCGACACGCGCGCGCTCGGCCGCGAGGTCGACCGCTACCCCGGGGCGCTCCTCGGGCACTGCGTGCTCCTGCTCCTCGTGTCGGTCCTGGCGCTCCGCAGCGCGAGCCTGACCCCCGACGGCGGGTCGCTCCACTTCGCCGAGCGCCAGCTCGGCTGGGCGCTCGCCGGGCTCGGCTGCTTCTTCGCCGCGTCCCTCGTCCCCTACGACCGGCTCGGGCGGCGCTGGCCGGCGCTGTGGGGGCTCGGGCTGCTCGCGCTCGTGGGCGTGCTCGTGCTCGGGACGAAGGTCAACGGCGCGCGGAGCTGGTTCTCGCTCGGCCCCGTGCGCCTGCAGCCGAGCGAGCTCATGAAGCCGCTCCTGGCGCTCGCGCTCGCGCACGTGGCCGCCCGGCTCGGGCCCCGGCTCGCCACGTTCGGCGGGCTCGCCCGGGCCGCGCTCGTCGCGCTCGTCCCGTTCGGGCTCGTGCTCCTCCAGCCCGACCTGGGCACGGCGCTCTGCTTCGTCCCGATCTCGCTCGCGATCGTGTTCGCGGGCGGGGCCCGGCTCCGGCACCTGCTCGGCGCGTTCGCCGGGGCGCTCGCCTGCCTGCCCCTGGTGTGGTGCTTCCTGCTCGCCGAGTACCAGAAGCTGCGGATCCTCAGCTTCCTCGACCGCGACGAGCACGCGCTCGGCGGGGCCTATCAGGTCACGCAGTCGGTCATCGCGATCGGCTCGGGCGGGCTCCTCGGGCGCGGCGCCGGGCAGGGCACGCAGGGCCCGCTCGGGTTCCTCCCCGAGCGGCACACCGACTTCGTGTTCGCGGTCGTGTGCGAGGACTGGGGCCTCCTCGGGGGCGCGCTCGTGCTCGGGCTCTACGCCTCGCTCGTGGCGCTCCTGCTCGAGCAGGCCCACCGCACGCGCGACCCCGAGGGCCGCGGGATCCTCGTCGGGCTGGCCGCGGTCACCGCCACGCAGGTCGTCGTGAACGTGGGCATGGTCCTCGGGGTCATGCCCGTGACCGGGATCCCGCTCCCGCTCCTCAGCTACGGCGGGTCCTCGCTCGTCGCGAGCATGCTCGGGTTCGGCCTCGCCGCGTCCGTCGCCCGGCATCGCAGCCGGGTCGCGCTCACGCCCGGCGCGCCGCGCGAGGCGCCGGAGCGCCGCGGGACGGGGCGCACGGAGCGCGCCATCCTGGGGGCATGATCCAGGCGGTCGCCGTCTACGCGGCCCTGGGCGTCCCCGAGCTGTGGCGCTGGGACGGGGCGGAGCTGGCGGTGCTCGCGCTCGAGGCGGGCGCGTACCGGGCGGCGCCCGCGAGCCGGGTGTTCCCCGAGCTCCCGCTCGCCGAGGTTGCCCGCCACCTCGCCCAGGCCGGGGCGCTCGACGAGACGGCGCTCGTGCGCGGCTTCCAGCGCTGGGTCCGCGCGACCCATCCGAGCCCCGAGTAGCCCGGGCGCACGCCGGGCGGCGGTCGTCGTGTACGATCGCCGGGCCGGGGCGCCGCGCGCGCCCCGCGCCCGATCAGGAGGTGAACGTGCCGACCTACACGTACATCGCGGACGACGCGGCGACCGAGTGCCCGATCTGCGCGGACGGGTTCGAGACCGTCCAGACGCTCAGCGAGCCGCCGCTCACGACCTGCCCGACCTGTGCGCAGGGGATCCACCGGATCGTGCGCCGCACGGCCGAGGTCGTGACGAACCAGCGCTGGAACACGAAGAAGATGCTCTCGGACGGGAACCTCAAGGCCAAGGGGTTCAAGAAGCTCGTGAAGCAGAGCGACGGGAAGTACCGGGACGTGCTCGCGGACTGAGCGAGGGGGGGGCGAAGAGGGAAGAGGAAGAGGAAGAGGTAGGGCAAGGGCAAGGGCAAGGGAAGAGACCGGAGGCGGTCGAAGGGCCGCGGGGTCGCGAGGGCGGCGGGTGGGGAAGACGAGGCAGCGGCGCGTGCGGCAGCACGTGAACCCGTTCCACTTCGTGCGGGAGGTCGTCCCGCCCGACTGGCGCGCTGTGTTCCCGCGTCCGGACCAGCCGCTCGAGGTGGACGTCGGCTGCGGCAACGGGGAGTACCTGCTCGCGCGGGCCGCGGCGCTGCCCGACCGGAACCACGTCGGGCTCGAGATCCGGCCCGTGCTCGTCGAGCGCCTCCAGGCCCGGCTCGCCCGCGACGGGATCACGAACGCGGCGGTCGTGCTCTGCAACGCGAACGCGTCCTTCGACGCGCTGTTCGCGCCCGGGTCCCTCGCGCGCGTGGCGGTCCACTTCCCCGACCCCTGGTTCAAGGCCCGGCATCACAAGCGCCGGCTCGTGAACCCGGCCTTCGTCGACGCGCTCGCGCGGGCGCTCGCGCCGGGCGGGCTGTTCGACTTCATGACGGACTTCGCGGCCTACGCCGAGGGCGTCGTCGCGGCCCTCGAGGTCCACCCGGCGTTCGAGAACCCGCACGGACCGGGGGCGCCCGCGCCGGCCGAGCCGGAGCGGCTCCTGAGCCACCGCGAGCGCGCGCATCTCGCCAAGGGGGACGCCGTGCACCGCTGGGCGTGGCGCCGGCGATGACGGCCGCGGGCGCGCTCGCGGCGGCGCTGGTCCGCGCGGGCCGGAGCGATCGGGGCCCGTGAGCCCGGGCAGCCGGGCCTGGTGGATCCGCGCGCTCCGCCTGCTCCCGGGCGGGCACCTGGGCGCCCTGGCCGGGGTCGTGGTCACCGGCGGTGTGTGGCTCGTCTGCATGCCGTTCACCCTGATCGGCGCGTTCGTCTTCCGGAAGGAGTTCCCCGAGCTGTTCGGGAGCCAGCTCAACGTGCTCAGCCTCGCGAACGGGCCGCCGCTCCTCCTCATCGCGGTGTGGGCCGGGCTGCGCGTCCGGCTCACGAAGCCGCTCGAGCCCGACGAGGCCGCGGTCGACCTGAGGACCCGGCGCGTCTACTTCGGGGACGACGTGACGCGGGTGCCCAAGGTGGCGGTCGCCTTCTCGATCCGGCCGCGACGCGCCGGCGCGCGCCTGGCCGACGGGCGCGGGGTCACGGCGTCGTTCCGCGTGAACGCCGACGCGGCCGACCTCGTGCGGCTCGCGCGGGTCATGCAGGAGCACGCCGGGCTCGCGGTCGAGGACTGGGTCCACCTGCGGCTCGAGGCGCTCGCGCGCGACATGCTGCCGGACCCCGACGGCATCCGCGAGGCGCTCGGGCGCGAGCTGCTCGAGCTGGGCGTCGTCGTGACCCGCTTCGACGTCGAGCCGGCGCGGGGCCCCGGCGGCCGCGGCGCGTGAGCGGGGGACCGGGGGCCGGCGCCGCGGCGGCGGGCCCGGCTGGCGCGCTGCGCGTCGTCGGCTACGGCTCGCTCATGAGCCGGCGCGGGCTCGGGCCGCTCCTCCCGGGCGTGCGCGCGGCCCGCCCCGTGCAACTCGGCGCGACGCGCTGGTTCGCGAAGCCCGCCCGCGCGGGGGCCGTGCTCGCGATGGACATCCGTCCGTCGCACGGCGCGACGCTCCGCGCGCGGCGGCTCGCGGCGCCGCCCGACGGGCCCCCGGCCCCGCTCGCCGGGGGCGCGGCGGTCGCGCCCGGCGCCCCGACCGCCCCGGCGCTCGCTCCCGCGCTCGCCCGCGGCCCCTGGTGCGAGGCGCTCCTCCTCGAGCTCGACGTGGCCGCCGCGC
>JANJTH010000397.1 GCA_024711205.1 Planctomycetota bacterium
GCTGCGCGCCGACGCGATCGCGGGCGACGCCCGCGGGGCCGGCGGGCGCGGCGCCGTGGCCGAGTTGCGGGGGGTCGGGGGCGCGGGGGGGCGGTGGTGGGTGCTGGTCGCCGGGCCCGGCCCGGGCGTCGGCCGCGGCGCGGGGTCGTGCTCGTGCTCGTGCTCGCGCTCCTCGTCTTCGCGGTCGCGCTCGCGCTCGGGGTCGGGCGCGCGGTGAAGGTCGAGCTCGAGGTCGCGAGCGCGGCCCGCGACGACGTGCTGCTCCAGGCCCTGCTCGACACGGCGATCGCGCGCGCCATGGCCGAGCTGCGCGCCGACGCGATCGCGGGCGACGACCTCGGCGCCGCCTGGCGCGACGCCGAGGCCGAGTTCCGGGGGGTCGCGGGCGAGGGCGGCCGGTGGTGGCTGCTGCTCGCCGAGCCCGACCCGGGCGACGGGCGCGAGGTCCGCTGGGGCGTGCGCGACGAGGCGTCGCGGCTCGACGTGAACTTCGCGACGCGCGAGGAGCTGTCGTGGATCCCCGGGATCACGGACCAGGCCGTCGACGGGCTCCTCGACTGGCGCGACGAGGACGACGACCCGCGCGAGTTCGGGGCCGAGTCGGCCCAGTACTCCGCGCTGACCCCGGCCTACCTGGCGAAGAACTCGCTCTTCGAGTCGCTCGAGGAGCTCCTGCGCGTGCAGGGGATCGACGAGGCGATCCTGTGGGGCGAGGACCGCAACCGCAACGGCGTGCTCGACCCGGGCGAGGACGACGGTGACCGCTCGTTCCCGCCCGACGACGCGGACGGGTTCCTCGACCGGGGGATCGCCGAGTACCTGACCGTGTTCGCGCGCGAGGCGAACGTGACCTGGGCCGGCGAGGCCCGGCTCGACTTCAACGCGGCCCAGCCCGAGGAGCTCCGGGACCGGCTCGAGGCCGCGGGCATGGAGCAGGGCGCGATCGACACGATCGTCCAGATCAAGGAGACCGTGCCGCAGCTCGGCTCGATCGGGCAGCTCGTGAACGCCGAGAGCCTCGACGAGGCGGCGCTGGCGATCGCGTTCGACGAGCTCACGACGAACGCGGCCGAGGTCCTGCCGGGGCGGCTCAACGTGAACACGGCGCCGCGCGAGCTCCTGCTCGCGCTCCCGGGGCTCGAGCCCGAGGAGGTCGACGCGATCGTGACCGCGCGGCTCGACCGGACCGCCGACCTGTCGAGCCCGGCCTGGCTCCTGCGCGCGCTCCCGCGCGAGAAGGTCGAGGCGGTCCTCGACCGCGTGACGACGCGCTCCGACACGTTCACGATCCACGCCGTGGCGCTCCTCGACGACGGGCGGCGGTTCAAGCGGATCGAGTGCCTCGTCGACCGGCGGGCGGTGCCCATGCGCGTCCTGTTCGTGCGCGACCTGACCGCGCTCGGCTTCCCCTTCACGGGCGAGCGCGCCGGAGGTGCCCCGTGATCGGCCAGGGCGCGCGGTTCGGCCTCGACGTGGGCCGCGGCGGGGTCAAGCTCGTGCGGTGGGCCAAGGACGGGGTCCGCGGCGCGGAGCGCCGGCTCCCGCCGGAGCTGAGCGGCCCCGAGCGGCGGGCGGCCGCGCGCGCGGCGATCGCCGAGGTCGCGGCGGAGCTCGGCGTCGGCCGGCGCCCCGTGCACGTGGCCGTCCCGCGGGCCGAGGCGATCGTCAAGGTGTCGTCGGTCCCGCGCGTGCCCGACGCCGAGCTCGAGCGCGTCGTGCGGTTCCAGGCCGCCCGCGACCTCCCGTTCGAGCTCGAGCAGGTCGTGCTCGCCTGGGGCCGCCTGCAGGCGCCGGCGGCGGGCGGCCCCGGCGACGCGGCCCCGACGGCCGCGCCGGCAGGCGGCGCCGACGAGCTCGCGTTCGCGGCGGTGCGGCGGGAGACGCTCGACGACCTGCGGGCGCTCGTCGAGGAGGCGGGCCTGCGGGTCGGCAGCCTCGAGGTCTCGACGCAGGCCGCCGCGCGCGCGCTCGCGCTGCTCGGGCCCGCCGACCAGCCGGAGGTCGTGCTCGCGGAGGTCGGCCGCACGACGAGCGACCTGCTCGTGCTCGAGCGCGGGCGGCTCGTGTTCTCGCGCAGCGCCTCGGTCGGGTGCGGCCCGCGCGAGGGCGAGCCGGACGGCCCGTCCGCGCCCGGCGAGGGCGGCTGGGTCGACCGGCTCGCGCTCGAGGTCTCGCGGACGCTCGGCGCGGCCCGCCAGGCCCGCGGCGCCGACCGGACGGGGCCGCCCGACGCGGTCCTCGTCGCGGGCGGCGGCGCCGCCGCCCCGGCGCTCGCGGCGGCGCTCGAGTCCCGCGTCGGCGTGTCGCCTCGCGTCCTCGACGGCCTGGCGGTCGGGCCCGCGGGCGAGGCGCCGGCCGGCGCCGGCGAGGACCCGGGGCGCGGCGCGCGGTTCGTCGTCGCGCGCGGGCTCGCGGACCCGCGCCCGGTCCCCGGGGTCCCCTCGCTCGACCTGGCCCACTGGGCCCGGGGCGAGGCCGACCGGCGCGGGCGCCTGCGGGGGGGCGTCGTCGCCGCGCTGGCCCTCGCGCTCGGGGTGGCCGGCTACGCGGCGACCAAGGCCGCGATCGACGCCCGGCGCGCCCAGCTCGAGGAGGTCCAGGCCGAGCGCGAGGCGCTCGCGCCGCGGGTCGTGCGCGCGCGCGCGCTCGAGGCGGAGCTCGAGCTCGCCGAGCGGTGGGGCGTGCGCAAGGGCCGCGAGCTCGAGGTCATGCTCGCGGTGAGCCGCGCGCTCGACGGCAAGCGGGTGTTCCTGACCCGCCTGCGCTGGACGGACGGCAAGGCCATGAACCTCGCCGGGCGGGCCCGCGACTGGGACGAGGTCGGGCGGTTCCTCGTCGCCCTCGAGGGCGAGCCGCTCGTGCGGCGCGTGTCGCTCGACGGGATCCGCCGGGCCGAGGCGCGCGGCGGGGCCGACGCCGGCGAGGAATTCGACGGGACGGCCGAGCTCGACCCGGGGGGGCTGCCGTGACCGGGCGCGAGCGGAACCTGGCCGTCCTGACCGGGGTCGTCCTGGGCGGCTACGTCCTCTGGTCGAGCGTGGCGGCGCCGGCGTTCGCCTCGTGGCGCGCGCTCGGCGACCAGCTCGCGACGGCCGAGCAGGCGGTCGTGCGCGACCGCGCGCTCGGCGCGGCGATGAGCTTCCTGCAGGCCGAGCGGGCGGCCCTCGACGCGCGGCTGCGCCCGCCGCCCGGCGAGCCGGTCACCCCGTGGCTGCTCGCGCACCTGCGCGCGCTCGGGCAGGAGGCCGGGCTCGACCCGTCGGCGCTCCGCGTCGTCGGCGCGCGCGAGCTCGACCTGCCGGCGCC
>JANJTH010000416.1 GCA_024711205.1 Planctomycetota bacterium
ACCGCCGCGGCCGCCGCGGCCCCCCCGACCCCGACCGCCCAGCCGGGGAAGGGCGAGACGCTCCGCCGCCCGCCCCGCGCGCCCGCGCGGCGACGCCCCGAGGTCCGGCCGCGGCTCGTCTCGCGCCCGACCGCCACGGTCGCGCTCGCCTCGCGCGTCCAGGCCACGACGTCACGGCAGGCCTCGCAGGCGAGCACGTGGGCCGCGACGCCCTCGGCGCGCTCGGCCTCGAGCGCGTCGTCGACGAAGCGCGCGAGCACGGCCGCGTCGGGGCACACGAGCGCCCCGATCGCCCGGCGCAGGGCGCGCTGGTCGGCGGCCTCGGCCCGGCAGTCGCCGCAGCCAGCCAGGTGCCGGTCGAGGAGGGCCCGCTCGGCCGTGGTCACGACGTCGTCGTCGAGGCGGGACAGGTCGAGCGGATCGGGGCAGGGCATGCGCGCGTCCTCAGTTACCCCAGGAGAGCAGGGCCAGGAGCAGACCGGACAGCGCCTCGAGGAAGCTCCCGTCCCCCAGGTGCTTGCGAAGGCGCTGCTTCGCCCGGAACAGGAGCTGGCCGATGCTGTCGGTGCGGACCCCCAGCTCGGCGGCGAGCTCCTCGTAGGAGCGGCGCTCGTAGAAGGCGCCGCGGATCAGGGCGCGGTCCCGGTCGGAGAGCTTCTCCACGGCCTCGCCCAGCCGCGCGATCGCGGCCTCGCGCGGCGAGGGGCCCGCGCGCGTCTCGACGGCGAGGTGGCTCGTCGCCTCGGCCGTGAGCGCGTCGAGCGAGACCGTCCTGTGCGCCAGGCCGGCGCCGCGCCGCGCGACGCGGCGCGCGCGGCGCCCCACGACGACCCCGATCCAGCTCGTGAGCTTGCTCTCGCCCCGATACGTGCGCAGGACGCGCCCGTCGTGCTCGAGCAGCCAGGCGAGCACGTCGTCGCGGACGTCGGCGACCTCGGCCGGGCCCGGGAGGCGGCCGCCCGAGGCCAGGGCGCGGCGCACCATGTAGTCGAGGAACGCGCCGTAGCGGCGCAGGAAGTCGCTCCAGGCCGCGTCGTCGCCGTCCGCGCAGCGGCGCAGGAGCTCGAGGTCGCGCGTCCGCTCGTCCTCGTCCACCGGGGCTCCGCGGCCCCCTCCGGGGGTGACTCCGCGGGGGCATGGTAGCCGGTCGAAGCCCCCGGCGGCCCGGCGAGCGGGCCCCCCGGCGCGGGTTCAAGTGGCTTTCGCCATTGTGCTTGCGCGTGCAGGGCGCCTCTCGGGGACCATTTTCCATTTCCACGTTGACGAACGTCGGGTGATTTGGTCTCCTTCGCGGCCACGAACTGGGGGGGACACATCCTGTGTCCCACGCCGGAGGCATGGACGCCTCCAACAGTACCGTGAAAGGGGGCAGGATGTTCAGGAAGCTCTGCGCGCTCGCCGGGGTCCTGGCCATGGCGTCAGTGACTGCTGTGGGGTGCATCTCCGACCACACCTACGGGTGTGAGCAGACGACTGTCGTTGCGGCTGGGAGCCCGGAGGGTGAGATCTACACCAACCACGGGTGCCCGGATCAGATCATCGAGATCGGGAATGCCGTTGGGCCGAACGTCAAGCGGTTCAACAAGTACCTGGTCGTTTACCGCATCGCCGAGGGCCACAAGCTCCTCGGGACGCTGATGCAGAACGACCGGTTCTCGAACATCGCCTACCTCGTCGAGAACGGTAAGGTCGTCAATGGCGGCTTCATCGGCGAGGGTAAGGGCAACACGATCCTCATGGCGCTCTCGGGCGCCTGGCACACCCGCGCTCGCGCGGGCTACGGCGGCGACGCGGCCTCGTACTACGGGTCGTACGGCGCTGTGGGTCGGAACTAGGTCGTCGGAAGAAGAAGGAGAACGACGCAATGCGTAACTTCATCGCGCTGAGCGCCCTCGTCTTCGCCGCGGCGATCACGAACGGCTGCATCTCGGCCACCATGTATGGCTGCGAGATCACCGAGACCCTGGCCCCCGGCGCGTCCGAGGGTGAGGTGATCTCGAAGCACGGGGCCCCGGACAACATCGTCTACCTGGGCCAGCCCTACTCGAACCCGCAGACGGGCGAGCGTGGGGACGTCGACAAGTACCTCTACGAGTACCGGATCGGCGGCGGCACGACGCTGCTCGGGCACCTGTTCGCGAGCGACGAGTTCCACAACATCTGCTACCTGATCGAGGGTGGCCGGGTGATGGGTGGCGGCTACGTCGGCGAGGGCAAGGGCACGATCATCCTCGGCAACGACTTCGGCATCCTGAACACGCCGCTCGGCGCGATCGACATGCGCTTCGGTGGGTTCCTCCACCCGAAGGCGCGCGCCGGCTACGGCGGCGACGGCAACCCCCGGGGCGGCGCGGACCTCAAGTAGTCCACGCACCCGCGAGGGTCGAGGGCGCCCCGGCTTCGGCCGGGGCGTCTTCGTTTTTGAGGTGCTCGGCCCCGGGCCCCCGGACGAATCACCGAGGCGTCCGCCTGCCGGGGCGCACGTCTCAAGCGCCGCGGACCCCTCTTCGGGGGAGGTTGCACGGGCGCGCCCGTGCGAGCGGGGCCGAACGAGGGCCTTGGTGGCTCTCCGACCTGGAGCGGAGCGCCGGCCCGCGCCAGCGTCCAACTCCGGGCGGCGCGTCCGAGGCCTCGTTCTTCAGGACCCCGGCGCGCTGGCCCGAGGCTCGACGAAGGAGGCTCGACGGCGGCCGACCGGAGGGCCGGAGGGCGGCTCCGGAGCGCGCGTGCCGCTGCGCCCTCGAGCGCTGGCCGAGCGCGCCGACCGGCGCTCTGCCTGTTCCGCCCCGGCAGCTCGGTTCGGACCTCGCGCTCCGGGGAGCACGAGCACCAGGCCCGGCGACGCGGGGCTCCCGGGTTCGCTGGTCAGCCGGGGGACCCGCGGCCCAGGGGGCCGCCCCGCGCTCGTTCGGCGCCTGGCAGACCTCCGTCCGATCGGTCGGCCAGGGCCGGCCCTCGCGCGTCGCTCAGGAACGAGCCCGGGCCACGAGGGCCTCGAGGGCCCGCGCGTCGAGCTCGTGCAGCTTGAGGCGACGGATCACCTCGAGCTGCTCCTGCTCGCGGACGCGCTGGCCGAGCTCCGCCTCGAGGTCGTGGTCGCAGCGGGGGCACGCGAGGCCCTTGAAGGGCACGGTCGAGCGCAGCAGGTCGAGGGAGACGCCCTCTGCGCGCTCCGGGGGCGCGTCGGACCAGTACTTCGTCACGGTCCGGCCGAAGAACACCACGTCCTTGTCGCAGAGCGGGGTCTTCTCGTTCTGCGCGCGCTTCTTGAAATTGACGTAGGTGCCGTTCGAGGACCCGAGGTCCTCGATCTGCATGTCGCTCCCCTCGCGGTACAGCCGCGCGTGGAACCGCGAGACGCCCGGATCGTTGATCCGCACGACGCAGCTCTCGTCCTTGCCGACCTTGGCCTCGTCCGTGAACGTGTAGACGCGGCCCGAGAGGTGGCCGCTCAGGATCTCCAGCGAGGGCATGGCTCCTCCTCCGATCGAGGCCCGGGTCAGCCGTTCGTCCGCACGCGCTCGACGAGCTCGCGGAGGGCGTCGGGCGGCAAGCTCGAGAGGCCGGCGTCGCGGATCGCCGCGATCCGGCCGGCGTCGTCCGTCGTCCCGTCGCGAACCCCGAGGTCCGCCGCGCGGAAGGCCCGCGCCCAGGCGCCCGCGCCGTCGAGCTTCAGCCGCCGGGTCGGGCTCGTCGCCGTGAGCCCCCCCGCGAACGCGCCCAGCGGGGGCGGCGGCGCGCCCGGCGCCTTCGGCGCGGGAGGCGGCGGGGCTGCTGTGGCGGGGGGCGGCGGCGCAGGGGCCGCGGCGCCCGTCCCACCGAGCAGGTCGTCCCCGAACAGGTCGTCGAGGAAGTCGCCGCCGCCGGCCAGCTTGCCGGTCGACGGCGGCGGCGTCGCCTTGGGCGGCGTCGCCGGAGCGCGCGCGGCCGGGGGCGACGGCGTCTTGGCCGGCGGGGGCGGCGGGACCTTCGCCGGCGCCGGCGCCGGCGCAGGTGCCGGGGCGCCGAAGGGATCGCCCCCGAAGGGGTCGCCCCCGAAGGGATCCCCGCCGAACGGGTCCCCGCCGCGGGCCTGGGGGGCCCTACCGGGGGCGGGCGCTGGCGCGGGCGCGCCGAACGGGTCGGCGCCGAAGGGATCGCCGCCGAACGGATCGCCGCCCGCCGCACCGGGGCCCATGCCGCCGGGAGGGGGGCCGAAGCCTGCGTTCGGAGGCGGCCCGGGGGGGCCACCGAACGGGTTGGCAGCTGGCCCAGGCGCCGGGGCTCCGAAGGGGTCGCCCCCGAAGGGGTCGCCCCCGCCGAAGGGGTCGCCCCCGCCGAAGGGGTCGCCCCCGCCGAAGGGGTCGCCGCCCGCGGGGGCGGGCGGCTTCACGCCCGGCGCGCCGAAGGCCGGCCCAGGCGCTGGAGCCCCGAACGGGTCGCCCCCGAAGGGATCACCCCCGAAGCCTCCGCCCGGAGGCGGGCCCCCGAAGCCACCCCCGGGGGGCGGGCTGCCGAAGCCCCCGCCCGGAGGCGGGCCGCCGAAGCCCCCGCCGGCAGGCGGGGCGCCGAACGGGTCCCCGCCGAACGGGTCCCCGCCGAACGGATCCCCACCGAAGCCGCCCGGCGCGGCCGGGGCCCGACCGGCAGGCGGCGGGCCCCCGGGCTTGGGGTCGCCGTAGTCGATGTCGAAGTCGAAGGGGTCGTCCTGCACCGGCATGCGGCTCCTCGCTCGGGCGCACGAGGCGCGCGGGGCTCGCCCACGTCACGACGTATGGCGACGGCGGAGCCTAACACTCGGAGAAGAGGGCCGCAACTCGCCCGAACCGCCGCGCGGCCCGGCGTTGGGCGCTCCCGCGGTGCGTCACGGGTCCTCGGTCGAGCCGGACACGCGCGGTGACGACGCCCTCGAGGCCGGTCTTCACGTCGCTGCGGCCCGGCGGCGTGCGCCTGCGCGTCCCCGGACGCGGAGGGCGAACGTGCTCGCAGCGGTTTGACTTGCCATGCCCACCGTGGTACGGTCCGCCGCCCGAAGGGGGTCGGCCTGCTGGAATGACCGAGATCGCCGATTCCGATGCGTCGACGATTCGACTGCGCGCGGACGAGGTCCTGTTCCTGAACCGTCAGCTCGCGTCCATGGCCCGGCTCAACATGCCGATCGCCAAGGGGCTGCGCGTGCTCGGCAAGGAGGTCCGGGAGGGGGACTTCCGCCGGGTGATCGAGCGGCTCCAGCAGGACCTCGACGAGGGCCGGAGCCTGAGCGACGCCATGGCGCGCTTCCCCGCCACGTTCTCGAGCCTCCAGCTCGAGATCGTGCGGGCGGGCGAGACCTCCGGCAACCTGTCCGTGATCCTCGACGAGCTCAACGCGCACACCGAGTGCATGCAGCGCGTGAAGTCTCGCGTGCTCGAGGCCGTGAGCTACCCCGCCGTCATGATGGCGGTGATCTTCGGCTTCGTGCTCCTGTTCCTCGTGTTCGTGGCGCCGCAGTTCGAGAGCATGATGCGCGAGCGGGAGGCGGCCTCGGCCGCGCTCTCGGTCTCGGCGGAGGTCGCCGCCGGGGCGGGGGTGGAGCCCTCGCTCCCGATCTACACGCGCGCCCTGTTCGCGGCGAGCGGCCTGATCCGCAACCCGCTCGCCTTCCTGCTCGTCCTGGGCGGCGGGCTCGGGCTCGGGGCGTGGGGCTTCCGCAAGATCAGCCGCATGGGCGAGGAGTACGACGACTTCCTGTTCGGGATCCCGCGCTTCGGGCGGCTGTTCGAGAAGGCCGCGCTCATGAAGGTCACGCGCACCATGCGCGACCTGCTGCTCAACGGGGTCTCCATGGTCGAGGCGCTCCGCCTGACCTCGCGCACGGTCGGAGGGAACCGGATCGCCAGGAAGCTCGACGAGCTGCGCCAGGCGGTCGAGGAGGGCGGCTCCTTCTCGCGCAGCCTCGGCGAGGGCGACGTCTTCCCCGAGAGCATGGTGTGGAAGCTCCAGCTCGCCGAGGAGAAGGGCCTCGTGGAGGACGCCCTGCTCGAGCTCTCGCGGGGCTTCGAGCAGGAGGTCGACCAGGAGACGACGTTCATCACGAAGGCGCTCGCGCCGCTCCTCCTCGTGTTCACCGGCGGCGTCGTGCTGTTCATGTTCACGGCGTGCTTCGTGCCGCTGACGCAGCTCTACGGGCAGTCTTGAGCCCATGCAGCTCGACCGGCTCCGGGAGGCGACGCTCGAGGAGGTGGCGCGCTACCTCGCGGGGGTCGTCCAGCGCGACGACTTCAAGGTCTCCGAGATCTGCGACGTCCTCCTGAAGAAGGCGGTCCTCGCCCACGCGAGCGACCTCCACCTGGAGCCTTGCGGGAGCGGGACGCGCGTCCGCTACCGGATCGACGGCGTGTTCCACGACGCGGCCGTGCTCCCGCTCGCGCTCCACGACCAGCTCGTGTCGCGGATCAAGGTCCTCGCCGACCTGCTCTCGCACCGGCGCGAGATCGTGCAGGAGGGCCGCGTCTCGCTCGAGATCGGCGGCACGAAGACCGACCTGCGGCTCTCGGTCGTGCCCACGGTCGCGGGCGAGAAGGTGGTCGCGCGGATCTTCGCGGCCAGCCAGGCGAGCTTCCAGCTCGAGGCGCTCGGCTACGACGAGGCCATGCAGCGGCGCGTCCGCGCGATCGTGCTCGACCTCGAGGGGCTGTTCCTCCTCACGGGGCCGTCGGGCTCGGGCAAGACGACGACGCTCTACACGATCCTCCACGAGATCCGCCGCGAGCTCGACGCCTACGCCTCGATCATCACGATCGAGGACCCGGTCGAGTTCGAGTTCGGGCTGTGGTCGCAGATGCAGGTGAACCGGCAGGCGAGCCTGGACTTCCCCGCGGGCCTCCGCGCGGCGCTGCGGCAGGACCCCGAGGTGATCATGGTCGGGGAGATCCGCGACGGCGAGACCGCCGAGGTCGCGCTGCGCGCCGGGCTGACCGGGCACCTCGTGATCTCGACGCTCCACTCGGGCTCGGCGCCCGAGACCGTGACGCGGCTCGTGAACATGGACCTCGAGCCGTTCGTGGTCGCGTCGGCCCTGACCGCGACGATCGCGCAGCGGCTCGTGCGGCGGCTCTGCCAGGCGTGCAAGGACGAGGTGGCGCTCGACCCGGCCAAGCAGGGGCTGATCCGCCGGCTGTGGCGCGGGGCCGAGGGCGCGGAGCTCCGCGCCTACCGGGGCCGCGGCTGCGAGACCTGCCAGTTCACGGGCTACGCAGGGCGGCTCCCGGTCGCGGAGCTGCTCGAGGTCGACGAGGACCTGCGCGGGCTGATCCTCGAGAAGGCGCGCACGTCGACGATCCGGCGGGCCCTCGTCGATCGCGGCTGGCGCTCGATCCTCGACGACGGGCTCGCGAAGGCGGCCGCGGGCCTCACGACGTTCGAGGAGATCCTCCGCAACGTGAGCCTCCGGGAGGTCTTGTGAGCGGAGGAGGCGGGCTCGGTCGGACGGGGGACACGCCGGCGCGGGCCCGAGGACGGAGTGAGCTCGTGGCGAGCAGGCGGCGGCGCGGGCTGGCGCTCGTCGACTACGTGGTCGGGAGCATGATCCTGGCTGGCGCGCTCACCGCGTGGGTCGGCCTGACGCGCGCGAAGGCGCAGGCGATCGGCGAGGTCCACGCGCAGGCGCTCGCGCTCGCGGCGGCCGAGGAGGCGCTCGACGGGGTGCGGCGCGCCGGGCTCCCGGGCATGCCCGAGGGCCCCGCGGACGCGGCCGGGTTCCGCCTCGTGGCGCCGTTCGCGCCCCGGGCGCCGGGCCTCCCGGGCGCGGCCGGGCGGCTCGAGGCGCGAGCGCTCCAGACGACCGAGGGGAGGGCCCACGGGCTGTTCGAGGTCCGGGCCGTCGTGCGCTGGGGGCCGCCGTCGGCCGACGGGCGCTCCCGCGCGTCGCTGTCGACGGTGCTGCCGGGCCCGGGGGGGGGCTCGTGAGCGGGTCGCGCGCCCGCGCCGGGCGCCGGCGCGGCTTCACCCTCGTCGAGCTCGTCGTCTACGCGGGCCTCGTCTCGGTCGGCCTCGCCGTGCTGCTCGGGCTCGAGGTCTCCGCGCGGCGGACCGCCGCGAGCGAGGGCGACCTGCTCGACGTCGCGGCGGAGGCGGACGCCTTGCTCGGCGCCTTCCGCCTGGACGTCGAGGCGGCCCGCGACCTGCGCCTCCGCGAGGGCGGCCTCGACCTCGAGCGCATCGACGGGGCGCGCGTCCGCTACGACGCGCGCGGCCGGGAGGAGGCCGGCGACCCGGCGCGGCGGGCCACCCCGTCGCTCGCCGGGCTCGAGCTGACGCTGCTCCCGTCGGTCGGCGGCGCGCCGCCCGTCGCGCGGGCCGTGGCGCGGTTCGAGCGGCGCGGGGCCCACGGCCTGATCGCGCGGCGCTTCGAGCGGTCCGCGGCGCCCCGCCTGGAGGTGTGGCGTGCGCGCTGACGGCCGGGGGGGCGCGTGGCGCGCGGCGCGCCGCCGGCGGGGCGGGACGTTCACGATCGTCGCCCTCGCCACGTCGACGGCCCTGCTCGCGCTCGGCTCGCTGCACCTGCCGAACGCGACGCTCGCGCTGCGGGCGACGGGCGAGCGGGCGCGCCGGGCGGCCGCCCGCGAGGGCGCGTTCGCCGGGCTCCGCTGGGCCACGCACGACGCGGGGCGGCCGGGCGAGGCCGCCGGGGCGGGCGAGGGGCGCGGCGTCCTCGTGCTCGAGGGGGCGCGGGTCGAGGTGACCTGGCGTCGCGCCGACGACCTGCTCCTCGCCACGTCCGCGGCCACCGGGCGGCTCGGCGAGCGGGTCGTGCTCACGGGCACGCACACCTGGCGCGACGGGCGCTGGCGCCTCGAGACCTTCGCCCGCGACTGACGCCCGCCTGGGGGGCCCGAGGTCCGCCCCGCCCGGGGCGAGCGCGGAGCGCGGCCCGCGCGCGCGGCGTCAGACGCCGCGCGTGGCCGAGGGCCAGATCAGCTTGTGGAGCTGGAGGTTCAGGCGCGCCGTCGGCAGGCGGGCCTCGAGCAGCCAGGCGGCGAGCGCGGCCGGGGCCAGCGCGCCGTGGACGGGCGAGAAGAGGAGCGGGCAGCCGCGATCGTCGAGCCCGTGCTCGCGCAGGCGCGCGAGCGCCCAGTCGAAGTCGGCCCGGTCGGCGACGACGAGCTTGACCTCGTCCTGCGGTCGGACGAGCGCGCAGTTCTCCCAGCGGTTGCGGCGCGCCATGCCGCTCGCCGGGCACTTGAGGTCGACGATCCGCACGACGCGCGGGTCGAGCGGCGCGAGGTCGACGTGGCCGCCGGTCTCGACCGTGACCTCGAGCCCGCGGTCGCACAGGCGCCGCGCGAGCGTCAGGCAGCCCGGCTGCTCGAGCGGCTCGCCGCCGGTGAGCAGGACGAGCGGCGGCCCGAGCGCCGCGACCTCGGCCACGACGTCGTCGACCGCGCGCCGCGCGCCCTCGTGGAAGGCGTAGGCCGTGTCGCACCAGGCGCAGCGCAGCCCGCAGCCCGTGAGCCGGACGAAGGCGCACGGGCGCCCGGCCCGCGTCCCCTCGCCCTGGACGCTCGCGTAGACCTCGTTGACGACGAGGGCCTCGGCGTCGCCCTTGTCGCGGGTGGTCACGGGCGCCACCGTCCGGGGCGGACCCCGCCCCCGCTCGTCGTGCCTCGGTCGCTCACGGGGCGGAGCCTACCGCGGCCCGGCGCGCGGCAGGAGGCCCAGGACCGCCGCGGCGACCGCGGCCGGCTCGAGCGGGTCGAGGCAGCGGCGGCGCCCGTCCCAGCGACGGCAGCGCCGGGCCAGGCAGGGGGCGCAGGCGAGCGCCGGCGCGCGCGCCCCGGCGAGCGTGAGCGCCGGCGCGGCCTGCGGCAGTCCGTGGGGCCCGGTGCGCGCGGGGTCCGCGGCGAAGAAGAGCCCGACGACCGGGCGCCCGAGCAGGCGGGCGAGGTGCAGCGGGCCCGTGTCGCCCCCGAGCACGACGTCGGCCCGGCGCAGGAGCGCGGCCGTGGCCGCGAGCGGCTGCCCGCAGCGGACCCGCGGCCGCGCGACCTCGCAGCGCCGCGC
>JANJTH010000449.1 GCA_024711205.1 Planctomycetota bacterium
GCGCGGCCCCCGCCGGCGGCGCGGCCCCCGCCGGCGGCGCGGCCCCGGTCGAGGCGCGCGACGGCGGGCTCGAGGACGTGCTCACGGGGCTCGAGCAGGACGTGATCGCGGGCCACGACGACGACGCCGCGCGCGTCGCGCGGCTGATCGTGGGCGTGCTGCGCCGCTGGGAGCAGGGCGGGCCGAAGCGGGCCGCCGGCGACGCGCTCCTCGACGCGCTCGCCAAGCCCGAGACCCGGCCCGAGTCGGTGCGCGACCTGGCGCAGGCGGCGCGCGCGCTCACGGCCACGGGGATCGAGGGGAAGCGCCCGGCCGACGACGACCTGCGGCGCTGGCTCGAGGCCGCGAACGCGGCCGGCGCGGAGACGGGCCCGCTGCGGGCCACGTTCCCGCCGCCCGAGTCGGTGACGAAGGACGAGCGCCTGCTCGAGAAGCCGGTCGGCTTCGCGTTCGACGCGGCCTGGCTGAGCCGCCTGGTGGCGGGGCGGCTCGAGGCGGCGCTCGGCGCGACCGAGAACGCGCGCTCGAAGCTGAAGAGCGCCCGCGAGGTGTGCGTGTTCGCGACGAGCGCCGCCTACGGGCTCACGCTCGCGGGCGCCGCGACGAAGCCCGAGGAGCTGACGCTCGCCCGGCAGGTCCTCGACGAGGCCGCGCGCCTGCGCGCGCCGTTCGCCGAGGCGCTCCTCGCGCTCGGGCGGATCGAGCTGCGCGAGGCCCACGCGAGCGGCGAGGCGGCCGCCTACGCGAAGGCGGCGACGACGCTCCAGGCGGCCGCCGGCGCGCCTGCGGACACCCCGGGGGCCGACGTCGTGGCCGAGGCCAAGGCCCGGGAGCTCGAGGCCCGCTTCTACGCGGCCGTGGGCCAGGCGCTCGCGACCGAGGCGCCGGCCGCGACGCAGGCGGCCGAGGCGCTCGACGCGCTGCTCAAGCTCCTCGAGGCCGACCCGGCCGCGCTCGAGCGGTTCGGCGCCGACGCGCGGATCGCGCGCGGGCTCGCGCTCACGACGGCCGGCCAGGCCGCGCGCGCGCAGGACGACCTCCTCGCCGTGTTCCAGGGCGGCGACCCGTCGCGCGGGTTCGCCGAGCTCCCGGCGCTCGAGCCGGAGCCGAAGACCCGCGCCGTCGCGCGCGGGCGCTCGCTCGGGACGCTGGCCGAGTCGCTCCTCACGGCCCTCGAGGGGCTGCCCGCCCAGCCGACCAAGGACCAGGTGGCGCAGGCCGAGCGCGCGCAGAAGCAGCTCGCGGCGCTCCTCCTGCTGCCCGGGGCCGACGCCGCGATCGACAAGGTCCGGCGGACGCTCGCGGTCGCGCGGGTCGAGCTCGCCCGCGCCAAGGTCTTCGACGGGCGGATCGCGGAGCAGGCGCTCGAGGCGGCGCGCGCGGCCTACGACGAGGCCGTCAAGTCGATCGACCCGGCGACGTCGACGGAGCGCTGGCTCCAGGCGCTCGAGGGCAAGCTCGAGGTGCTGTTCACGCAGACCCAGCGCATGGCGCCGACGGCCGAGGTCCTGCAGGCCCTCGCGCCGCTCGAGCAGGCGCTCGCCGACCTCGACGCGGCGGCGCGCGCGGTCCCGGCCCCGGCCCGCCGGCTGTGGGAGCAGTTCCAGCCGGCGCAGGCGAAGCGGCTGCGCGGCGCCATGCTCGAGCGGATCGGCGCGTGGGTCGAGGAGCGCAAGGCCACCTGGCTCGGGCTCTCGATCGAGGACCCGAAGTACCCGGGGACGGACGAGCAGCAGAAGGCCGAGACGGCCGTGCTCAAGAAGGCGCTCGCGGCGCTCGGCGACGACCCCGCCGACGACCAGCTCTTCCAGGCGGCGACCTGGCGCTACTACGCGGCGCTCGTCGAGCGCTCGAAGCGGCTCAACGCGAACGCCTACGAGGACGCCGAGAAGGCGCTCGCGCACCTCGAGCGGCTGCCGGTCGACGAGTCGCGGACGATCGACCTGCGCAAGAACGTGAGCTACCTGCTCGGGTGGGTCGCGCTCCGCGAGGGGGACTCGCTCAAGGACAAGCTGCGCGAGCCGAGGACCTACGCCTACGACGCCCTCTCGCGCGCGGCCGGCGCGCGCGACTACAACGACCTCAAGGCCACGGTGAAGGCCGGGAACACGCCCCAGGGCCCGCCCGGGAAGGAGGCGCTGCCCACCCGGGCGATCGCCGACGACATCGTGGCCCGGTGCGACCAGGAGAGCGTCGTCCCGAAGGACCCGAAGTTCGGCGAGCCGATCCGGGACGCGCAGCGGCTCGAGGGCGACCTGCTGCTCGCGTCGCAGATCGACCGCCGGAACGCGGGCGCCCTGCTCCTGCTCGCCCGCGTGCTCTTCTCGCAGGGCAAGGACAAGGTCGACGCGGCGGCCGCCCGCGCGCTCGACGCGGTCGCCGCGGCCAAGGAGGCCGGGCAGCCGGCCCTCGGCGTCCAGGTCCAGGCCGCGCGGATCCACTGCTTCGCGCGGCACGCGGCGCTCGCGGCCGAGGCGGCGAAGAGCACGGAGTTCCGCCGGGTCGCGCTCGAGGGCCGCGAGGCCGCGCAGCGGCTCTTCGACCGCGAGCCGAACGCGAAGCAGTTCTCCTACAACTACGGGCCCGCCTACTGGGTGGCGCGGAGCCACTACGAGGACGGGCTCGCGCAGTTCCGCGTCAACCGCAAGCCGGAGGCCAAGGCGGCCCTCGAGCAGGCGCGCGCGGCCTTCGAGGAGTTCCGCCGGATCATCGAGCAGCGTGACGTCCCCGCCGAGGCCCAGTCCTGGCAGCGGGAGTACCAGAACACGCTGAACACGCTCCGCACCCTGGGAGGGTGACTTCCATGTCCCACGCCTCGCCTCGTCCGTCCGCCCTGCTCGCGCCCCTGGCGCTCGCCTCGCTCGTGCTCGCGGCCCCCGGCTGCAAGAGCCCGTGCGACGACTTCAACGCGTTCGGCCGCTACGAGCAGTTCGACGAGAAGGACGCCGCGTACCGCAAGGAGATCAAGGCCGACGAGGCGGGCAAGTTCCGCGTCGTGTGCTTCCGGGTCGGCGACAAGGCGGTGATCGACCGCGCGATCCAGAAGGCCACGAGCACCGCCGGCGGCTCCGTGCAGGAGCTGAGCGAGCGCGAGGTCGTGGCCGCGCTGATCGAGTTCGCGCGCAGCGCGGGCGGCCCCTACGCGAGCCGCCCGGTGCAGCTCCAGAAGTACGACGTGACGGTCAAGGCCGAGGGCCTCGACCCGCTCCTGCCGATCTCGGTCCGCTGGAAGGGCGACGTGAAGCCGGTCGACCTGACCGTGAACGAGCCCGACAGCATGGTCACGTTCCTCGAGCTCGGCGCGGGCGAGTTCAAGCTGATCTTCGACCCGAGCAAGGCCAAGGGCGTCCCGCTCTACTGCCGCGGGCCCGAGCTCGAGCCCCGCGGGGCCGCCTTCGGGTTCCGGGCGATCCCGTTCGAGCTGCTCGCGAACGGCCAGGCGACCCGGCTCGAGGTCGTCACCGAGGACGCGCAGCCGGTCGCGCCCGAGGTGAGCATCTACGAGGTCGGGAACTTCTCGGGCAACCTGAACCTGTTCCTCTGCCAGGTCCTCGGCCAGCGCTGGCGCGACGAGCAGTCGAGCAAGGTCGCCAGCTTCGACATGGTCCAGACCTACGTGTGGCTGAACGGCACGGCCGGCAGCGGCGGCGGCGGCTACACGATCCGGGCCGAGTGGACCCAGCTCCAGGCCGACGGCGAGCCGAGCGACGTGGTCGCGAAGATCGGCGGCAAGGAGTTCACGGACACGAAGGGCCAGGTCCAGGAGGACGGCAAGGGCGGGAGCTACCTGCTCGGCGCCACGTTCGACCTGAGCACGCGCGCGCTCACGCTGCGGTTCGAGCTCACCCCGTCCGAGGACCCCAAGGCCGAGCAGGTCGAGTTCTCGTGGACGGTCAACGGCAAGAAGTACACCGAGGTCGTCCAGGCCCGTTCGCGCTGAGCGCTGCCGCGGCCCTCGCCGGCGGCGGCGAGGCGCGGCGCGACGCACGACACGGACGGGTTCGCGGGGGAGACACGCATGAAGACCGCCGAGCAGTTCCTGCTCAAGTACGACGACCTGGAGAAGATCGCCCGCGGGCTCAACGAGCTCGCCGTGGGGATCAAGGGCAACCGCTCCTACCGCGAGACCTTCAACTGGGAGCAGTTCCGGGAGAAGCTCGACGTCCAGACCGAGGCGATCCGCGAGCGGCGGTTCCGCCTGGCCTTCGCGGGCGGGTTCTCGGTCGGCAAGAGCTACCTCGTCAGCTCCTTCCTGGGTCGCCCGGGCCTCCTGCCCAGCTACCAGAAGCCGACGACGGGCGTCGTGACCGGGATCCGCCGCGGGACGCGCCGCGCCATGGAGGTCACGTACTGGAGCCGGACCGAGTCCGACGAGATGCAGCGGTTCTACCTGAGCGAGCTGGGGATCCCGAAGTCGGTCCCCGTCGAGGAGGGGCCGCAGGCGATCGAGAAGATGAAGGGCGACATCCCGGTCGAGAAGCGCCGCATCATCGACGACTACAAGTTCCTGCTCAAGGCGCACGAGCGGTTCGCGAGCAAGCTCGGGACGACGCACGAGGTCGAGGTCACGCCGGTGCGGCCCGAGCACCGCGCGGCCCCGTCGGTCAAGGACTACCCGTGGATGAACTTCATCCTCAAGGTGGACCCGACCGAGGGCGAGCCGAACCAGGACCTGCTGCGCTGCATCAAGCAGGTCGTGATGTACGTCGACTCGCCGTACCTGACCGAGACGGTCGAGATCCTCGACCTCCCGGGCGCGGGCGCGACCGACCCGATCGACGGGTTCATCCAGCGCTACTTCCTGCACCGGACCGACGGCGTCGTCGTGACGACGCGCGCGACCGACCCGTTCGGCGAGCAGGAGCAGACGGTCGTCGACATCCTGCGCGAGAACCGGGGCTCGCTCACGGGCCGCGTGTTCGTGACGGTGACCATGTTCGACCGCCTCTCGGGGCCGGAGCTCCAGCCCGAGCGGCTCGACAAGGAGTACCGGGCGCTCCGCCGCAAGCTGCGCGACGACATGGGCCTGGGCGACGCGCCCTTCTTCTACGTCTCCCCGTTCGTGACCGCGCTCGCCGAGCTCGAGCTCGCGGGCGAGAAGCTGACCGACAACGACCAGACCGCGCTCGACAAGGCGCGCGCGTGGCGCGTCGAGCAAACGGGCAACGGCGAGCTGGACGCGCTGCTCAAGATCTACAAGGAGGACGGCGGCCTGTTCGAGGTGCGCCGCGTGCTCCTCGACCAGTTCCGCTCGAGCATGGTCCGGCTCAAGGTCCAGCAGATCGCCAAGGCGCTCGAGATCCTCAGCCACCAGGTCGAGGGGACCTACAAGAAGCGCTGGGAGAGCGCGCTGCGCGACCAGGCCAAGGAGGGCGCGCGCCGGTTCACTGCGGCGATCAAGTACCTCCACGGGTCGCGCGACGACTTCGTGAAGAAGTCGCAGCGCTTCCGCCGCGAGCAGGTCCAGAAGCAGGACTTCGACGCCGTGTTCCGGCAGGTGATCGAGCGGATCGGCCAGCGGATCCAGCTCCACATGGCCCGTTGCACCGAGGACCACCTGCGGCAGGAGTACGACGGGCTCGGCGGCGGCCGCGACCCGGCCGAGCTGCTCAATCGGTTCCGCGAGGTGACCGAGGCCGCGCTCCTCGACGAGTTCTGCGAGCTGATCTGGGACCGCGCCCCGCGCCCCACCTTCGAGCTGCACGGCGACTACGACGGGGGCGAGGGCGAGGCCGAGGACGCGGGCGCGCTGCCGCCGCTCGCGGCCGACCAGCGCGGGCTGCTCCGCCGCCACCTGCGGGACGGCTACTACCAGGCGATCGCGAAGGACGAGCTGCTCGCGCTCGTGCAGGGGCTGCTCCCCAACAACCCCGAGGAGCGGACCTTCTTCACCCGCGTGTTCGACGAGCTCGACCTCGCGCTCGAGATCACGACGCGCAACTTCGTGTTCCGCGAGGCCCTCGAGCTCAACGACGCGAGCGAGATCGACGGGCTGGCCCGCGGCGCGTCGGAGTTCCCCGACTGGGCCCGCCGCTACGGCAAGGAGTACGGGCAGGCGCTCCGGACTCGCCTCGAGAAGTACACGCGCAACCTGCGCCAGTACCTCTGGAACCTCTACTTCAAGCACCTCGACGAGGCCGAGCGCCGGCTCGGGCAGTTCCTCGGCAGCGACGAGCTGCTCGGCCTCGTGACGGTGCACATCGACAAGATCGAGCTGCCCATGCAGGCCGGCGGGATCGGCTCCCCGGCCCAGCTCCTCGAGCACTTCGAGCGCTGGAAGACCGTCGACGCCGCGATCACGACGCTCGAGCGCGAGGTCGCGGGCTGAGCCCCGACCTCGCCAGGCCGGGCCCGCCGGGCCCGGCCCTCGCGCGCGCGCCGCGCCGCCTCGCCCGCCCGCGCGGGCGCCCCCGATCCGGGAGGAGACCCTCGTGTCCGACATCGTGATCAAGCCCGGCCTCGTGAGCCGCAACCCGTTCTTCGTCTCGAAGAAGGCGGCCGAGTTCAAGCAGATGTTCATCTACCGGGGCGACGAGGAGTTCCTCCACGTCGAGTTCCCCATGGCGACGCCGTGGCTGTACGCGCTCCCGCAGCAGTTCACGCTCGAGCCGGGCGCGAAGTCGTTCGCCGAGGTGCGGATCTACGTGCAGCCGCTCCACCCGGCGTTCCCGAAGGACAAGAACGTCGAGGCCGAGGTCCGGGTGAGCTGCCGGACGCCCTCGGGCAAGCGCGTGCTGCAGATCCCGGTCTACCTGCACGACATCCAGCCGATCAAGGACTTCGAGGGCGTGCTCGCGATCGACTTCGGGACCTCGTCGTCGTGCGTGAGCTACATCGAGCACCACGACGGCCAGGCGGCCGTGCGCACCGTGGCCTTCCTCGAGGACGGGAGCGGGCCCACGCACGAGAGCGTCGGCTCCATGATCTACTTCGCCGACCACGGCAACCCGGTCAGCCCGGAGTACGAGATCGGCCAGTCCGCCGTGCTCGCCTGGCGCGGGTCCGGCCGGGGCGTCGAGGACGCGGGCGGCGCCCAGGGCGAGGCCTCCGGGCCGTCCGACGACGCGCCGCTCTCGGCCTTCAAGTACTCGGTCAAGCGCTACCTCGGCACGGGCAAGAAGACCTACGTGCTGAACAACCGGGTCAACCCGCAGGCGAAGCCCGTCTTCTACGACTACGAGCAGCTCTCGGGGTTCGTGATCCAGCGGATCCTGTCCACGGCCGAGGACGTGCTCGGGCGGCGGATCACGAAGGTCGTCGCGACCTACCCGACGACCTTCACGACGACCCAGCTCGAGGCGCTCCAGCGCGTGTTCAAGAACCTGGGCTTCCAGGGCGACGCGCTGAACCTGGCCTACGACGAGGCGAACGCGTCGACGCTCTCCTACTTCTACGACGCGCTCTCGAACAACTCGGTCCTCGTGCTCAAGGCGATCTTCCCCCCGCCGTCGTTCATCCTCACGTTCGACTTCGGCGGCGGCACGCTCGACATCACGGTGATCCGGGTCGAGATCAAGGAGGCGGGCCCGACCCACGAGATCGCGACGCGGATCGAGGGCGTCGCGGGCGCGCGGCACTTCGGCGGCGACAACGTCTCGCTCGTGTTCTACAAGCTCCTCAAGGCGAAGCTCGCCCTGTACATCGCCGAGGCCGGCGTCGAGCCGACCGGGGTCGCCGACCCCGACGCCTACCGGCAGAACCTCGACCTCCTGCGCGACCGCGCCGACGACGTGCGGCGCCTGATCGCCGACGGCCGCCCGCTCGGGGCCGAGCTCGAGGGCCTGATCGAGTCGGTCCTGCCGACCCGCTACGACCCGACGGGCGAGGGCGGCGACGAGCCGCGCCGGCGGTTCTTCGAGATCTGGGAGAAGGCCGAGGCGATCAAGAAGCGGTTCGGCACGCCCGACGCGTCCGGGAAGTATCCGGAGACCGTCCCGCTGGCGGCCGACTTCGGGCTCGTCCACGTGAGCGACTTCTGCGGGGTCTCGTTCCTCGGCGTCGACGACATCGAGTTCCGCGCCGCCGAGTGGGAGGCCCACGTGAAGGGCCCGATCCGCGACGCGATCGAGAAGGCGAAGCGCCTCGTCCCGCACGGCGAGCCCGTCGCGCTCGCGATCCTCTCGGGCAACAGCTCGCGGCTGCCGATCGTGCGCCGGCAGGTCCAGGAGGCGCTCGGGCTGAGCGACCAGAACATCCACTTCGACCCGAACGGCTGCAAGATCGCGGTCGCGAAGGGGGCCGCCTTCGCGCGGCGCAACGAGCTCGTCCCGACGCGGATCAAGTACAAGATCGGGAACCTGCTCACGTCGCTGCCCTGGGACGTCGGCTGCCGCGTCGGCGGCGCGCCCTTCGAGTGCTTCTTCGAGCGGGGCACGGACCTGCCCACGAACACGCCCTACGTGTTCGAGCCGCCGACGGACGCGAGCCTGCTGCACATCCTCAAGCGCCTCTCGCCGCAGGACGAGGCCCCCGAGGAGATCGGCTACTTCGACTTCTCGCGCCCGCCCTCGGGCCGGCCCACGCCGCCGGACGTGCAGAAGGCCGTCAAGGCCGGGCAGGCGCGCAAGCGCCAGAAGACGCTCGGGCGGCGCAAGGGCGACCTCGACCCGCCGGCGGGCAAGCCGATCACGGTGTGGATCGACCGGGACCGGCAGGTGTTCGCGGAGAAGGACGGGAAGTCCTACGCCCTGAACTACCAGCCCGAGGACTTCCCGCCCGAGGTCGACCCCTTCAGCGGGATCCACTGACGCGCTGCGCGCGGCCGACCCGCAGCGCGCGGGCGCGCCGTCGCGGCAGGCACCGGAGCGGGTGACCCATGTCCGAGACGACGGAGCCCGGGGCAGGCGACGGCGGCGCGGACCCCGGCGCGCGCGCGCGGCCGGGCGGTCCGGCGCGCCCCGTCGGGC
>JANJTH010000459.1 GCA_024711205.1 Planctomycetota bacterium
CGGGTGGCCCGGGCGGCGGCCGCGGGCCGGGTGGCCCGGGCGGCGGCCGCGGCGGGCGCCCGCAGACGAGCGCGCGCTAGCGACACGAGCAGGGGGCGGGCGTGACGCCCGCCCCCTGCGCGGACGCGGGGGGGGAGGGGAAGAGGGGGAAAGAAGAGGGGGAAGGGAAGTGAAGAGGGAGGGCAAGGGCAAGGGCAAGGGAAGAAGGGCGAGGGCCTAGCACGAACGCGGGAACGGGAACGGGAACGGGAACGGGAACGGAAGACGTGACCTGGGCCGGGGGCTCCATGACGCGCGTACCGACTTACTGGGACTACCTCAAGCTCGACCGACTCCTCGATCTCCAGGGGGGGGTCGACGACGACGAGGCCGAGGTCTCGGCCGACGAGCTCCACTTCATCGTCGTCCACCAGGCCTTCGAGCTGTGGTTCAAGCTCGCGCTCCGCGAGCTCCGGCTCGCGCGCGACCTGCTCGCCGCCCCGCACGTGGCCGAGGAGGTGATCCCGCACGTCGTGCATCACCTGGCGCGGATCCACCGGATCTTCCACCTCGGCGTCGACCAGCTCGCCGTGGTCGAGACGCTCACGCCCCAGGACTTCCTGGCCTTCCGCGACAAGCTCGCGCCCGCGAGCGGCTTCCAGTCGTTCCAGATGCGCGAGCTCGAGGTCCTGCTCGGGCTCGACGCGCGCGACCGCGTGGTCGAGGGCGGGCTCGACCCCATGGGCATGCTGGAGCGGCTCGGGCGCGGCTCGCCCGCGGGGCAGCTCGCCTGGGAGCGCGTGCAGGCGGCCCGCGCCGAGACGACGCTGCGGGACGGGCTGCGCCGCTGGCTCCATCGCACGCCGATCCAGGGCTCGAGCCCCGGCGACCCGGGCGACGACGAGGTCGTGCGCGGGTTCATCGAGGCCTACCTCCACGCGCTCGAGGGCACGCACGGGCGCGAGACCGCGCGGCTCCAGACGGTCCCCGGCGCCGACGCCGCGACCTCCGAGGCGCGCGTCGCGCAGGGCGAGAGCCTCGCCCGGCAGTTCCTCGAGGCGCGCGACGCGCCCGAGGCCGAGCGCGCCTTCACGCGGCGCGTCCGGGCCGGGCTCCTGTTCATCGAGTCCTACCGGCAGCTCCCGCTCCTCGCCTGGCCGCGGACCCTCGTCGACACGGTGGTCGAGCTCGAGGAGCAGCTCGTGCTCTGGCGCGGGCGGCACGCCCGCATGGTCGAGCGCGTCATCGGCCGCCGGATCGGCACGGGCGGCTCCTCGGGCGTCGACTACCTCGACGCGACCGCCCGCGTGCGGATCTTCGGCGAGCTGTGGACCGTCCGCACGATCCTCCTCCCGCGCGACGTGGTCCCGCCGCTCGCGGACCCGGCCTTCTACGGGTTCCGGGCCTGATTCGCGGGGAGCGCCGGAGGCGCTCCCCGCGAATCAGGATGGGGATCGGGGGGCGCGAGGACGCCTCGGAGGCGGCGGGCCCTGCGCGGGGCAGAGCGCGCCACGACGGGGCGCAGGGCCAGGGGGAAGACATGGGCGGTGGACCGGCGCCGATCCGGGACCTGAAGCGCGCGCGCGAGATCGTGGCGGTCCTCGCGCGGCACGGCTACGGCTACCTGCTCCGGCGAGAGCGGCTCGGCGAGGCGGCGGGGCCGGAGCTCGACCAGGCCACCGGCGGCGCCGCGGCGCCGCCGGACGAGCCGCTCGACGCCGTGGCCGGGCGCGTGCGGCGGCTGCTCGAGGACCTGGGGCCGACGTTCATCAAGCTCGGCCAGATCCTCTCGACGCGGCCCGACGTCGTGCCCGGGCCCGTGGCCGCGGCGCTGAAGACGCTCCAGGACGCGGCGCCTCGCATCGACGAGGCGGCCGTGCTCGAGACGATCCGAGCGGAGCTCGGGCGGCCGGCCGACGAGGTGTTCGAGGCGTTCGAGCTCGAGCCGATCGCGACCGCCTCGATCGCCCAGGTCCATCGCGCGCGGCTCGCCCGGGAGGGCGGGCCGCGCGACGTCGTGGTCAAGGTCCAGCGCCCGGGGATCCACGCCCGCATGCACGCGGACCTGAGCCTGCTCCGCTGGCTGGCCTGGGCGCTCGAGGGCACGATCGAGGAGGTCTCGGCCTACTCGCCGTCCGCGATCGTCGACCACTTCGAGGGCGTCCTCCGCGAGGAGCTCGACTTCGGGCACGAGCTCGCGAACCTCGAGCGCGCCCGCGCCCACTTCGCCGACCGGCCCGACCTGCTCGTCGTGCCCGAGCCGTTCCCCGAGGCGTCGAGCGGGCGTGTGCTCACGATGGAGCGGCTCGACGGCCTCAAGATCACGGCCGCGGCCGAGGTCCCGGGCTGCGACCGCGAGGCGCTCGTGCAGCGCGTCGTCGAGACGACCTACAAGCAGGTGTTCGAGGACGGGTTCTTCCACGGCGACCCGCACCCGGGCAACGTGCTCGTGCTCACCGACGGCCGGATCGGCATGATCGACTTCGGCGTGTGGGGCCGGCTCAGCGCCGCGCAGCAGGACGTGCTCGTCGAGCTGCTCGTGTCGGTGGCGCTCAAGAGCCCGCCGACGCTCTCGCGCCTGGCCCTGCGCGTCGGCCAGCCCCCGCCCAGCTTCGACCGCGGCGCGTTCGAGGGCGAGGTCGCCGCGCTCATGGACCGCTACGTCGGCGTCGAGCTCGCGCGGCTCGCCGCCGGCACGCTCATGGGCGACATCGTCGACGTGATCCGCCGGCACCGGATCCGGATCCCGCCCGAGTTCGCCGTGCTCGCCCGCGCGACCGCCACGCTCGAGGGCGTGCTCCGCGAGGTCTACCCGCGCTTCGACCTCCAGAAGCTCGCGATGCCCTACGTGCAGCGCCTGCTCCTGCGCCGCCTCGACGCCGAGCGGCTCGGCCCCGAGGCGATCGCGCTCCTGCTCGGGCTGCGCGCGTTCGTGACCGAGGTCCCCTCGCAGCTCGACCAGCTCCTGCGCGACCTGAGCACGGGGCGCTTCCAGGTCAGCGTGCGCCCCGACTCGCTCGGGGGCCTCGAGGCGGCCGCGCGCGTCCACGGCGTCCGGCAGGCGCTCGCCGTGCTGGCGGCCGGCGCGTTCGTGTGCGCCGCCGTGCTCTCGCTCCACCCCGACCCGTGGCGCCTGGGCCAGGTCGCCGTGGGGCCCGCGCTCGCCGGGGTCGCCGGGCTGCTCGCGCTCGGCGGGCTCGTGCTCACGCTGGTGTTCCCGAGCGGCCCGCGCCGGCTCCGCCTCGGCGCGCTCCTCGGCCGGCGGGCTCAGGGCCCGCGGTAGGCCCCGCTCGCCCGCTCGAGGAACGCCCGCTCCTCGGCGGTCAGGCTCGCCATGCCCTCGGCCGCGATCTTGCGGAGCAGGTCGTCCACGCGCGCCGCGACGTCGGCCGGGACCCGGCCGCTCGGCGGCGCGGGGGGCGCCGACGGGGCGGTCCCTGCGCCCGCGGGGGGCAGGCGGTCGTCGAGCGGCGGGAGCACGCGCAGGCGCGGCCGGCGCCGCCACGGCCGCCAGGC
>JANJTH010000506.1 GCA_024711205.1 Planctomycetota bacterium
CGGCGCGGGCGGTGCCGACCGCGCCGCGGCTCGGCGCGCCAGCGGTCGGCCCGTCCGGGGCCGCCGCGCGCCCGGGTCGCTCCTGCGCGGCCGGACCCGGCGCCGACTCGTCGCCGCAGCCCCCGAGCACGCACGCGACGGCGATCGCCGCCGCCGCCGCGATCCGACCCAGGACGACCCGCTTCCCTTCGCTCGCGTGCGCCATCGGCCCCTCCAAGGAGCCCAGTTGCAAGGCCGAGGCCGGTCGCAACTCCATGCTCCGCAAGGGGACGCCTCGGTCCCCGGCGCCGCGAGGCCACGGCGCGCGGGCAAGACTTTCCCGGCGACCTCCGCGACTGCACGGACTCCAGGGGCGCGCGGGCGGGCGGCGGTCCGGGCGATCGCCATGCACGTCGGCGGACAGGTCCGTGCCTGGCGATCGCCCCCGAGGGGGGGCGTCGCGCCGCGTGCTCCCAAGGCGCGCCGCGCGGCCCGTCGCGACCCCCGCGTCCTGGCGGGGCCGGGGCGCACCCGCCCCGAGGGCGCCGGCTCCGCGGCCGTCCAACCGCGCCCCACGCGGGCCTCCGGCTCGGCTACCGTCCTCGGGTGCGAAGGCTGCTCTGGACCGACGGGCTCGCCGGGGCGACGGCCGGCGTCGTGCTCCTCGCGCTCGCCGGCCCGCTCGCGGGCCCGTTCGGGCTGCCGCCCGCGGCGGTCCGCGGCCTGGGTGCGGTGAACCTCGCCTACGCCGCGCTCGCGCTCTCGCTGGCGGCCCGCCTCCCGCGCTCGGCGCCGCACGTCCGCTACCTGGCCGCGGCGAACTTGATGTGGACGGTCGCGTGCCTCGGCCTCGTGCTCGCGCTGCGCGACACGGCGAGCTGGCTCGGGCTCGCCTACGTCGGCGCCGAGGGCGCGGTCTGCGCCGCCCTGGGCGTCCTCGAGGCCCGCGCGGTCCTGCGCTGGGGCGCGGACCAGGGAGCGCACGCTCCACCCGCCGACGGCAGCCTCGTGCCCGGAGCCGGGTCATGACGCGGCCCCGCGGCCTCGGCGCCGACGCAGGGGACCCCGAGGACCCGCGCGAAGGCGTCCACGAGCGCCTGATCACGACGGACCTCGAGGCCAGGCTCCGGCGCCTCGAGTCGATCGGGCGGAGCGTCGAGCGCGGCGACGTCGATCCGGCCGAGGCGCCCGGCGTGCTCGCCCGCTTCCTGGCCGAGGCCGCGCGCGCCCGGCTCGCGGCCGTCGCCGAGGACGACCCCGACCGCGCGGCGGCCACGGCGCGCCAGGTGGCGCTCGCCAACCGCGTGCTCGATCTGCTGGCCGAGCCGGACCCGGCCGACGCGCTCCTCGAGGGCCCGCGGGAGCTGCTCGAGGTGATCCGACCGACGGGCGACCTCGGCCAGGTCGCGCCCACGCCCCGCCCCGTGATCGCGCTGCGGGACCTCGACGTGCTGCTCGGCGACCGCGGCGAGCGCTCGGCCGCGGACGTGATCGTGAGCGAGCTCCCGAGCGCCGATCGCGTCGACCTGCTGTGCTCGTTCCTCAAGTGGAGCGGCTACCGCCTGCTCCGCGACGCGCTCACACAGCACGTCCGCGAGCGCGGTCGGCCGCTCCGCGTGCTCACGACGACCTACGTCGGCGTGACCGAGCGGCGCGTCCTCGACGACCTGCGCGCCCTCGGCGCCGAGGTCCGCGTCTCCTACGAGTGCCAGCGGACCCGGCTCCACGCGAAGGCCTGGCTGTTCCACCGGGGCGACGACCTCTCGACCGCGGTCGTGGGCTCCTCGAACGTCACGCACGCGGCGCTCGTCGACGGGCTCGAGTGGAACGTCCGCCTCGCCGCGCGCGCCGCGCCCGCCCCCGTGCGCAAGCTCGCGGCGACCTTCGACGCCTACTGGCACGGCGACGAGTTCGAGCCCTACGAGCCTGGCCGCGATCAGGCCCGGTTCGACCACGCGATCGCGGCCGCGCGCGGGCAGGGGCCGTCGGGGCTGCGCGTCGTGCTCGAGCTGAACCCCCATCCCTTCCAGCGAGAGATCCTCGACCGCCTCGCGGCCGAGCGCGACGTCCACGGGCGTCACCGCAACCTCGTCGTCGCCGCGACCGGCACCGGCAAGACCGTGGTCGCCGCGCTCGACTTCGCGCGGCTCCACGCCGCGAACCCGACCTGGAAGCTCCTGTTCGTCGCGCACCGCCGCGAGATCCTCGAGCAGGCCCGCGACACCTACCGCCACGCCCTCCGCGACCCCGGCTTCGGCGAGCTCCTGTGCGACGGCCTCGAGCCGCGCCCCGGGACGTCGGTGTTCGCCACGATCCAGTCCCTCCAGGGCGAGCGCCTGGCCGCGCTCGACCCGGAGGCCTACCAGGTCGTCGTCCTCGACGAGTTCCACCATGCGCCCGCGCCGACCTACCGCGCGCTCCTCGATCGGGTGCGGCCCCGCGAACTGCTCGGCCTCACGGCCACGCCCGAGCGCGCCGACGGCGACCGGGTCCAGGACGTGTACTTCGACGGGCGGATCGCCGCCGAGCTGCGCCTGTGGGACGCGCTCGATCGAGGCTTCCTCGTCCCCTTCCACTACTTCGGCGTCGCCGACGGCACCGACCTGAGTGGCCTGCGCTGGAGCGGTGGCTACGTCGCCGGTGAGCTCGAGGCCTACTACATGCAGAACGAGGGCCGCCTGCGCGCCGTCTTCCGCGCCGTCGAGCTGTACGTGCCCGATCCCGGGCGCATGCGCGCGCTCGGCTTCTGCGCTGGCGTCGAGCACGCGCGCTGGATGGCCCGGCGCTTCACGGACCGTGGCCTCCCGGCCGTGGCCCTGAGCGGCGCCTCGAGCGCGGACGAGCGCGCCCACGCGCTGGCCGAGCTCCGCCGCGCCGGCGGGACCTTGCGCGCCGTGTTCACGGCGGACCTGTTCAACGAGGGCGTCGACGTGCCCGAGGCCGACGTGGTCCTGCTCCTGCGCCCGACGGACAGCCCCGTCCTGTTCCAGCAGCAGCTCGGCCGCGGGCTCCGGCGCTCGGAGGCGTCCGGCAAGAGCTGCCTCACGGTGCTCGACTTCGTCGGGCTCCACCACCGGAGCTTCCAGGCCCATCGGCGGCTCGCGCCCCTGTGCGGGGCGCAGGCGCGCGGCGACGTCGTGGCCGCGCTCGAGGCCCGCTTCCCCGGGCTGCCGCCCGGCTGCGCCCTGCACCTCGAGCCCCAGGCGCGCGCGGCGATCCTCGAGCAGCTCCGCCAGGCCACCGGCGCGGGGGTGCGGCAGCTCGAGCGGGACCTGAAGGAGCTTGGACCTGGCGTCACGCTCGCCGAGTTCCTCGCGCGCACGGGCGTCGACCTGCTCGACCTCTACCGCGACAAGCGGAGCTGGACCGGGTTGCGCCGGCGCGCCGGCTTCGAGGTACGACCCGAGACGCCGGCCGAGTCGCGCCTGCAGCCCGGGCTCGGGCGCCTGCTCCACCTCGACGACGCCCCGCGCCTGCGCTGGCTCCTCGGGGCCCTCGACGACGCGCCGCCCACGGACGCGCTCGGCGCCCCCGAGGGCCGGCGATGGCAAATGCTCGAGGTGCTGCTCACCGGCAAGCCGGCCGGCGGCGCGTCCGGGCTCGCCGCGCTTCGATCCGCGCTCGACGAGGCCCCCCCGCTCTGCGAGGAGCTGCGCGATCTGGCGCAGGTGCTCCTCGCGCGCGTCGAGCGGCCGACATACCCGCTGCTCGAGCTTCCGGGTGTCCCCCTCGAGGTGCACGCCACCTATGCAGCGCGAGAGGCCCTCGCCGCGCTGGGGCGCGGCGCGCTCCCCCGAATCGACCAGGGGGTCTTCCACCTCCCGGACCTGCGGGCCGACGCGTTCTTCGTGACCCTCGTGAAGTCCGAGCGCGACTACAGCCCGACGACGCTCTACAAGGACCACGCCCTGACCCCCGAGCTGTTCCACTGGGAGAGCCAGAGCACGACCACGGCCGGGAGCAAGACGGCGCGTCGCTACGTCGAGCACCGCGAGCGAGGCCATCGAATCCTGCTCTTCGTGCGCGAGCGCCGGCTCCGGCGCGGAGTCACGCAGCCCTACGTGTTCCTCGGCCCTGCCGACTACGTGTCGCACGAGGGCAGCGCACCGGTCTCCTTCGTGTGGCGGCTCCGGCGGCCCATGCCGGCGGCCCTCTACCGGCAGGCCGCGCTCGTGCGCGCGACGGCCTGAAGGGCTGGCCGAGCCGGGGCCGGCTCAGCGTCGAAGCAGATCCGGCGCCGCGCGGTCGGCGAGGAGGTGCCGGTGCCCCTGGTCCTCGCCGAGCGCCGCGCGCTCGAACCGCACGTAACGCAGGAACGCGCCGGCGGTCCCTCCCACGAGCACCTCGACGGGGCCGTCCTCGCCCCGCGGCTCGCGCTCCCAGGCGCACCACCCTGCGCGCTGGATTCGCGACACCTGCGCGCGGCCGTACTCGATCGTCCAGGGGAGCGCCGGCTCCTCGTGCAGCCAAGGGTCCGCGCCGACGAAGAGCCCGCGCTCCGGGTCGATCGCGCAGAGCAGCGTCACGCGGAGGCCGGTGGGGTCGTGCCAGAGCCTGCGCGGCTCGCGCCTGCGCGGACCGTAGCCGACCGGCGCTGCGAACCGGCCCCTCTTCGGGGTCTCCTGCGCCAGGAAGGCGTACGCCACGAAGCCCAGGCGCTCTCCGGTGGGCAGCTCGAGCGAGGCTTGATAGGGCGCCTGGTCCGGTGGCGACTCGTGAAGGAGCACGGCGCCCTGCGCCCGGAGGGCGCCGACGACGAAGCCGCGCAGGGGCGCCTGGGAGCTGGGCGTGACGGCGAACGGCTCGGGAGTGGACATGCGCCGGAGTCTACCGGTAGATCCTGACAAGTGCCGAACGTCATATCAGCGTGGAGCTTGGCGTCGGGCTCGTCAGGGGGTCATGCGGCGAGCGGGCGCCGGGGCCACCCCTCCGCTATCCCGCCGACGTGATGGCGCAGGCGCGCCGGGTAGAGTTCCCCGGCGGAGGCGACCCATGAGCGCGACGAAGATCGGCCGCAACGACGTGTGCCCGTGCGGGAGCGGGCGCAAGTACAAGAAGTGCTGCCAGGCGGCAGACGACGCGCGGCGGGCCGAGGAGGAGCGCGCGCGGGAGGCCGCCGAGCGGGCGCGGCCGAAGATCGACCCGCGGGACCTGCGCGACGACCACGACGGGCACGCGTGCAACGACCCGAGCCACCACCACGGCGGGCGCCGACGGGCACCGACCCCCGATCGGGCGTAGGGGACACGACGGGCGGCCCCGCGGGAGCACGAGCGCGACGAAGGCGACGGGCACGACGGCGAACCTGCCGCGCACGACGGGGAGCGCGGCGTCGACGTCGCTTCGGGCCGGTGCGGAGCTCGGCCCACGCCCCCCGCGAGGCTACGCCCCGCCGGCCTCGCCCTCGCGCTCGAGGCGGCGCAGCCACACGTCCACGACGAACGGGCCGAAGGGCACCACGGCCCCGAGGACCCCCGCGAACGCGAGCCGCGGGCTGATCGGGACGCGCTCGACGGCCAGGAGGCAGGCGAACGTCAGCCCCACGAACAGGAGCCCGTGGACCGAGCCCACGATCGAGACCGCGAGGGGGTAGCCGGCGAAGTACTTGAGCGGCATGGCGACGCCGAAGAGCACCAGCGTCGACGTGCCCTCGATCATGCCCAGGAGCCGCAGCCGTCGCAGGTAGCCCGTGTCCATGCCGCCCTCGCCGGGCGCAGGATCGCATCGCGGACGCCCGGCGGCACGGGCCGCTGCGCGCCGGGGCCTGGCAGGCGACGCGTCCCGACGAGCCGCGAGCGAGGCGGTCAGCGACCGCCCGCGTCGCCTCGGGGCGCTCGGGGCGGCGCGTGGCGGCGGACCACCTCGAGGAGCGGGCTCAGGTCGAGCCCGACGCGCGCGAGGTACGCGTCGAGCGTGGGGCCCTCGAGCCGCCGCACGCCACCCTCGCCCGGCTGCTGCATGAGCTCGCCCACGACCTCGCCCCGGACGACCGAGTAGACGAAGAACGCCGTCCCGTAGAGGGGCAGGTCCTCGCAGGCGAGCGTGTAGACGAGGATGTGCCCGGGGATCACGTTCACCGTGGTCCGGCTCCCCGTGCAGGCGACCGCCCCGCCCCGCGCGAGCTCGACGTCGAGCCGCGACACGATCGCGGCCAGGTCGGCCCGGACCTGCTCGCGGTCGAGCTGGTCGCGGAGCGGGCGGACCTGGGCCCACGCAGGGGGAGACGTGGGGAGGAGGGCGAGCAGCGCGAGGAGCGCCGGGACCAACGCGAAGCGCATGGCATGAGCCTGGCCGCGGGCGGGTGGATGCGCCAGGGAGGGCGGGAGAGGAGGGGAAGAAGGACGAGGAGGAGGGAAGAGGAAGAAGGAGGGCAAGGGCAAGGGCAAGGGCAAGGGCAAGGGAAGAAGGGGCGAGGCGTGATCGGGGGCCCTACCTCGCGTGGTGGAAGTGCAGGACCTGATCCCCCCACGCCGACGCCACGAACGGCGACGTCGTGCGTACGCGCCCGATCCGGACCTCGCCCGAGGGGGTCTCGGCCCACACCTCGTAGATCACCGACCCGACCGGGATCGTCGCCAGGAGCGCCCGGAAGTCCTCCTGCGCGTCCGCGGGGAAGTGGACCTCCGCGGGCCGGAAGTGGATCCGGCGCGGGGCGCACGGCGCCGCGACCGGCGCACCGTCGGGGGTGACGGCGGCCACGTGGTCGACGGGTCGGCGGAGCGGGTCGGCCACGCGCGCGATCACGCGCGCGAGCAGGCGGACCGCCGCGCCGGTCGGCGGGGGGATCTCGTTCGAGGGCGCGCGCTCGAAGAAGTCGCGGCTCGCCTGCCCGTCGAAGGACGGGATCGCGTGGACGTTCACGGAGGGCCGCCCCGCGACGAACAGCTTGAGCGCGATCCCGGGGACGTAGGTCTCCTCGTCGATCGCGAGCGACAGGCGGGCCAGCCCGACCCCGCCGGTCGCGAACAGCCCCGTGTAGGCGTGCCCGGGGAGCGCCTCGTAGCGGACCTGGGCCACGCTCCCGAACGCGTGGAAGATCTTCGAGCGCGGCGGGCGCGCGTCCGTGGTCTCGGCGAAGGTCGGCTCGAGCAGGCGCGTGCGGAGCGCCCGCAGCGAGTCCCAGGCGTTCGCCCCGGCGCCGCGGCTGCCGACGCGGGGCAACTCGCCGTAGGGGACGGCGCTCGCCTCGGCGAACACGGCCGCCTGCTTCGCCTCGGGCGCGCCCGCTTCGTAGGCCGGCCCCGCGGGCGTCGTCGCCCCGGGGCGCTGGCCGCGGAAGGACGCCGCCCCGCGCGCGGTCGTGAGGCTGCCCTGGCAGGCCCCGCCCACGAGGTCGAACCGCACGGCGAGCTGCGCGCGCGGCGCCTGTCCGGCGGCGCCGAGCGCCGCGATCCCCGGACCGTCCCGGAGCGCCGCCTGGAGCCCCTCGCCGGTCCCGGTCGCCGCGCCCGACCAGGACGCCTCGGCGCCGCCCGCGAAGCTCAGCCGGAGCGCGATCGGGGAGGGCCCGCCGGGCGCTCCGCGCGTGACCGCGAGCGAGCCCACGAAGGGGCCGCGCGCCGTGTCGTGGCCCTCGAGCCGGTAGGAGGTCGTCGCGTCCTGGGCGATCGCGCGCGGGGCGACGACGCCGAAGGCCAGGGCCGCGAGGGCCAGCGGGATGACGAGGCGCATGGGGAGGCTCCGGGGCGCGGCGGGCGGGCGCGCGGTGCGCGCACCCGGGCTCGCGGGTTGGTTGGCCCCTCGCTCCTGCAAGCGCGAGGCCGATCCCGCGGAGCCGTCGCCGGAAGGCGGCCCGGCGGCGCGGTGGCGCAAGGGGGCCCCGCGCGGCCCCGGGTCGGCGTCCCGGGAGGCTCGCCTGCTCCCGGGTCGCAGGAGGCGGCCACGGACCCTGGACGACCGCGGGAACGGGCGCGGGAACAGGCGCGGGAACGGGCGCGGGAACGGGACGCACGAGCGAAGCTCGGCGCTCCGGCGTCCGGAGCGGTCGAGGCCCGCGAAGGGGGCCACGGAGGTCCGTGCGCGCTCGGGGCCCCGCGGGTCCTCCTCCTCGGACCCTGTTCACAAGGGTCCGGGAGCGCGTCAGCGCGGGCGGCCGTGCTCGGTCAGGAACGGCGGCCGCGGCGCCGTGAAGGTCACCCCGAGCGCGCGCTCGACGAACCGCTCGGCGGCCTCGTAGCCCGCGTCGTCGACGATCCGCTGCGCGAACAGGGCCGGCTCCGCGGGGTAGGTCCGGCGCAGCGCGGCCAGCACGTCGAGCCGGAGCGAGCGCTTCCCGACGGCGGCGTCGACGACGACCGGCGAGCGGACCGCGTGCCCGAGCGCCCGCAGGCAGGCCGGCGTCGCGACCCGGCCCAGGTCGCGCACGAGGGCCCGGAGCGCGTCGGCGTCGCCCGCGCCGCCCGCGCAGGCCTCGTGCGCCCGCGCGAAGGCCGCGAGGAGCGCGCCCTCGGCCGCGCCGTCGCCGAGGGCCGCCCGCGCCAGCGCGACCTCGCGCGCCCCCCCGAGGTCGGGGTCGGCGCGGACCACGGCCTCGAGCGCCGCGAGCCCGCCCTCGGGCTTCGCCTTCGCGACGACCAGCGCCACCGTGGGATCGGGGGACGCCGCGAGCGACGCGAGGAGCGTCGGGCCGTGCGGGGCGAGGAGCGCCGGCGGGACGCTCTCGAGCAGCGCGTCGAGGCAGACCTCCTTGGCGTCGTCCGCGTGCGCGAGCCCCGGATCGACGAGCGCCGCCACGACCTCCGGGTCGCGGAGCGCGTCGCCGCCCTCGCCCGCGAGCGGGTCGGCCGCGCGGCCCGCGGCGACGAGCGCGCGCGCGACCTCGGCCCGCGCGTCGTCCCGCGCCGCCCCCAGCGCGCCCACGAGCAGCGCCA